>JALSLC010000006.1 GCA_026988525.1 Archaeoglobaceae archaeon | reverse complement strand
TAATGTTAGAACCAGAGAGAGTTAAGTTAGTTGAATTGGCTATCTCGGACTATGACAAGATACCTGAAATAATTAACAGTTTTGTAGAGGAGGTAAAGAAGGTTGGACCTAATCCGTATAAGGGATTCTAAAATTTTTTATTTTCATAAAAATCAAAGAGGTGATGTGTCGTGGATGCAGATCCAAAGCTTGTTAGAGACATTTTCTATGCAGGTGGAAAAACTCTTAAGAAGTGTATGCAATGCGCTACTTGCAGTGTAGTCTGCCCTTTAAGCCCAGATGAAAATCCATTTCCAAGAAAAGAAATGATATGGGCACAGTGGGGATTGAAAGATAAGTTGCTGAAAGATAGGGATATATGGTTGTGTTACCAATGTAATGATTGTTCTGCTTACTGTCCGAGAGGTGCACAACCCGGTCAAGTAATGGCAGCGTTAAGAGCTGTAACTATTGCAAACTACTCTTTCCCGAGTTGGTTTGCAAGATTATTCCTCAATCCAGCGTATTTACCTTTGTTGTATGTTATTCCAATAGTTCTTATGGGTATTTACTTTGCAACGTTGGCACCCCATGGATTTGCACTACCTGCTGGAAAAGTAGTCTTCTCAAATTGGATACCACATGAACATGTGGAGGCAATTGGTTTTATACTCGGTGCATGGGTTTTCATAGCCATAGGTATTGGTATATTTAGATATTGGACAGCTCTTTCAAGTGAAAGAGGTAGAATATACTACATACCAAAGGGTGTGGAAGGTGAAGGCAAAGGGCCAGTTGATGTCGTTGAAGGCCTTTTCTACGCAATATTGGATGTAATATTCCACAGAAGATTTAATGAATGTGGCGAATCAGAGTATAGATTTTACGCACATCTTGGAGTGTTCTATGGATTTATTCTTCTTGGGATATCTACTCTAATAGCAGTGGTTTACATGCTTCAGGGTAAGCCACTCGGATTACCGCTAACAGATCCAGCAAAGATAATAGGTAATACTGGAGCTATATTGTTGTTCTTTGGTGCAAGCTGGCTCGTTTACGAGAGATTTGTCAAGAAGGATAAAATTGGTTTTGGTGGCTACTTCGATTGGTTCTTCCTCGGAAACTTATATGCTGTAGCAATAACAGGTATTTTAACAGAGGCTCTTAGACTTGCAAACGTTGCAGCAGCATACTATATGTATGCAATACACCTCATATTCGTGTTTGTTCTTTTGATATATGCTCCATACTCTAAGTTTGCACACCTTGCATACAGAACTATCGCATTGGCTCATGAGAAAAGTTTTGGTAGATAAATTTTTTATATTAATTTTATTTTTTAGTAATTTCTGGAGCAAGTTTTTTATACCCAAATTTGTGACAGTTAAATGTAACCCGCCTTAGCTCAGTGGTAGAGCGCGGGCCTGTAGTTTGCCTTGCTCCCTAAGCAAGGGAGCAGATAGCCCGTGGTCCCCGGTTCAAATCCGGGAGGCGGGACTTTTTCTTCTAATTTTAACGATTTTAACTTTATTAAAAAACATTATATTGCGCATCATTTGATATAATCTAGATGTTGGTAACATACTCTAAGAATGCGTTTTTTCCTTTAACAACAACATGTAGAAATGAATGTACTTACTGTAATTTCAAAAAAAATGACTTTAAGCTAATGAACTTTAATGAAGTTTTAAAACTTGCAAAAGTAGCGAGCAATAACAATTGTAGCGAAGCTCTTTTGACTTTTGGTGAAAGACCTGATGTATATAGAGAATTTAGAAAAAATATGAAAAAACTCGGCTACTCATGCTTTATAGACTATGTCGCATCTGTGTGTACGTTTTGCATAGAAAGTGGTTTAATCCCACATACTAATGCTGGAGTCCTCTTAACTAAGGAATTAAAAAAATTAAAGCCACTTAATGGAAGTATGGGTCTAATGCTTGAGCAGGCTGTAGAATTGGAATGTCACATCAACAGTCCTGGAAAAGATCCCAAAGTAAGAATAAAAACAATAGAGAGAGCAGGCAAACTTGAAATACCATTTACGACAGGGATACTTCTTGGAATTGGTGAAAGTGAATATGATAGACTTTACTCTCTTGAAGTTCTTGCTGATATAAATAATAATTACAACCATATACAGGAAATTATAGTACAACCTTTGGTTTTACGAGGGAGAAGAATGGTTAAGTTTGAAGAAATAAAAAAGATAGTCAAAGTTGCGAGCAAAATGTTTAATCACGTACAAATACCACCAAATCTTTTTTCCTTGGGAGAGGTATTAGCTTTAATAAAAGCCGGGGCAAATGATTTAGGAGGTATATCCCCTATAACTCCTGATTATGTTAATCCCAACAATCCTTGGCCTTCAATTTCTAAACTTAAGTTATTTTTAGCAGAAAATGGTGTAAAATTAGTTGAAAGACTTCCAGTTTATGATGAATTCATTAGTAGAGGTGTTTATGGAAAAATGACAGAAAAATTAGTACTTCGGAGAGGATTGAAATGAAAAAAATACAAAAACTGTTGGATGAATTTGATAGTTTAGATATTTCTGTTGAAAATTTGATTAATAGTGAAAATCTTGAAAAATATGTTATTAATTTTTTAAAAATTATTAAGGATCCTTATACTTTGATGAAAATTGCAGATGAACTTAGAAAAGAAGTGTGTGGTGATGTTGTAACTTTCGTAGTAAATAGAAATATAAACTTTACAGACATCTGTATAAATCACTGTAAATTTTGCTCTTTTAGAAATAATAGGAAATTTATTTTAAATCTTGATGAAATAGAAAAAAAAGTTAAAGAAGCTATTGATTTTGGTTGTAGTGAGGTTTGTATTCAGGGTGGATTGATTCCAAATGCTGATTTGGAGTATTATTCTTCAATTATAAAGGCTGTAAAAAAAGTATCTAAGAAAATACATATTCATGCTTTCTCACCTATGGAAATACTTCACGCTTCGAAAAACAGTCAATGTGAAGTTGAGGATGTTTTAAAAGAGCTAAAAAAAGCTGGTCTTAATTCAATGCCCGGAACGGCAGCTGAAATATTTAATGAAAATATAAGAAAAAAAATATGTCCTGAAAAACTGAGCACTATGGAGTGGTTTGAAGTTGTAAAAACAGCTCACGAACTAAAAATTCCAACAACAGCAACGATGATGTACGGGCATCTTGAGGGCTGGAAAGAGAGAATAGAACATATTTTGCTTATAAGGAAACTTCAAAACGAAACAAGAGGATTTACTGAATTTATACCTCTTACTTTTTTGTGGAAAAACAACGAACTTGGAAAGATGGTTAAAGGATGTTCTGGATTTGAAGATTTAATTGTTATTTCGGTTTCTAGGATTTTACTCTATGGATCTATTGAAAATATTCAATCTTCGTGGGTTAAATTTGGATTGAAGTTATCTCAGGCTGCACTATTTACTGGAGCAAATGATATGGGCGGAACACTTATGGAAGAGCATATATCTAAGGCTGCAGGATCTATATCTGGTGAGAAACTTACTGTTGAAGAAATGGTTGAATTAATAAAAAGGTGTGGTAGAAAACCAGCTAAAAGAGATACTCTATACAACATACTTAGATATTTTTAAGATGAAGTAATGCATTTTGATTTAGTTTTAAAATATTATTCAAAAATATTCTGGATTTCAATCGTATTCAAAAATATATTTCTTTTGTATCATTGATCGTTATTCCCATATATTTTGAAAATTTAGAAAATTTGTTGATTATTCTTTTTTTAGAGGAATATTCATCTAATTTAGGAAAGATTATATACTGTATATACTATGCTCCATGGGTGGTAATATGCTCAAGTCAAGTATATCCAATACAAACTTGATGGAAATTGCAAAGAAGGGTGTGTACTTATCGAGAAAAGAGATAGATGAAATAAAAAATCGAAGATTTAGAGCAATAGTAAAGTATGCTTTTTGGAGAAGCCCTTTTTATCGTAGAAAATTCAGGGAATGCAACATAGATGTTGATAAAATAAATAGTGTAGAGGATATATCTAAGTTACCTTTTACAGTTAAGCAAGAGTTAAGAGACAATTATCCTTTAAAAATGTGCTGTGTTTCTAAGGATGAGATAGTTAGAGTTCAAATGAGTGGTGGAACTACAGGTAAACCTGTGATAATACCATACACTAGGGGAGATGTGGAAAAGTGGAAAGAATTAATGCTTAGAGCTTTTTACATTGCGGGAATAACTTCCAAAGATGTAATTCAAATAACTCCTGCTTTTGGTCTCTGGAATGGTGGTTTTGGTTTTCACTTTGCTGCTGATGCTATAGATGCTTTTGTAATACCTTTGGGTGCTGGAAACACAAGAAATCAAATTAAATTTATGATTGATTTTGGTACAACTGTTCTATGTGCAACTGCAAGTTATCCACTTAGAATTGCTGAGGTAGCGGAAGAAATGGGGGTAAACTTAAGAGAATTGCCTATCTCTAAGCTATTGCTTGGAGCAGAACCATGGACCGAGGAGATGAGAAAGCACATAGAAGAATCCTTTGGAGCAAAAGCTTATGATATTCCTGGGCTTACAGAAATGGGGGGAGTAGGAACAACAGGATTTGA
The DNA here is from genome assembly GCA_026988525.1 of Archaeoglobaceae archaeon. Taxonomy (GTDB): domain Archaea; phylum Halobacteriota; class Archaeoglobi; order Archaeoglobales; family Archaeoglobaceae; genus WAPX01. The sequence continues at coordinate 61,430 of JALSLC010000006.1, read as the reverse complement.
GTGTAGAGAAAGAAATGGTTTGCATGTGTGGGAAGACAATTACATAGTTGAAGTTGTAGATCCAGAAACTGGTGAAGTTTTGGATGAGGGGGAGGAAGGTGAGTTGGTTTATACTTCATTGACAAGAGAAGCTATGCCTTTAATCAGATATAGAAGTGGAGAAATTAGTTCTATTGTTAGTAGAGATGCTTGTGAATGCGGAATAGAACATATGACAATAAAAAGGATAAAAGGTAGAACTGATGATATGGTAATATACAAGGGAGTTAAATTCTATCCATCGGATGTAGAATCTATTTTAGCAAGTTATGGAATTAAACACTATCAAATAGAAGTTGGGAATGGAATTGTAGTAAAATTTGAGGGGGATGAAAATCTCATAGGTCCAATTTTAAAAGACATAAAAGAGTTTCTTGGTTTCAAACCAAAATTAGTTGCACTAAATCATGGGAGTATTGAGAGAACTAAGGGTAAGGCTAAGAGGCTAATTAGAGTGGGTGATTGATTATGAAAAAAGAGTTTGTAGTTTTAATTCTTGCATTTACAATTGTATTTGCGGGATGTGTCAAAAACAACAAAGTTGAAAACAAAGAGCTAAAAGTAGGTGTAATTGGACCAATGGAAATGCCCTTTGGAAAAGCTGAAAAGAAAGCTGTTTTTTTAGCAGCCGAGCAAATAAACAAAGAAGGTGGGATTCTTGGTAGAAAAGTGGTTGTCGAAGTTGGAGATACTAAAATGAATCCAGATACTGCAACTATTGCATTCAGAAAGTTGGTAAATGATGGTTGTAGAGTTATAATTGGCGGATTTGCGAGTGGAGTATCTTTATCCATGCAACAAGTTATGGCTCAAACAAAAACTGTTTGGCTTGCTGATGGTGCATCAACAGAATTAACAAAGAAAGTTAAGGAAAATTACAATACTTACAAGTACTTTTTCAGAGCAGGAACTCTTAACAGTACAACATTTGCGTACGATATATTCGATGCCTTAAATAGCTATTTTAATGGCGAATTGCATAAAAATTGGAGGAAAGTAGCAATAATAAGAGATAACGCTATATGGACGGATGATGTAATGAAAGTTTTGAAACCTATGTTAGAGAAGAACGGATATACCATAGTTATGGATGAAAAAGTTTCGGCTGGAACTTCCGACTTTTCATCAATACTTTACAAAGTTAAACAAAATAAGGCAGATGTAATTATAACTTTGTTAGCTCACGTTGATGGAATACCCTTAGTTAAACAATGGAGTAATATGAAGATAAACGCTCAGATAATTGGACATGATCTATCTGCTTTATCTCCCTACGCTTGGAATAATAGCAATGGAAAGATCAATGGAGAAGTGTTTATAGCGACAGGAGGAGCAATTCCAACTCCAATAAACAATAGATCTAAGGAATTTCTTAGAGCTTGGATAGAAAAATATCACACTTTACCTGAGGCTAATACAGCTTACGACATGTATGATTCATTGTTTATGTACAAGTGGGCAGTAGAAAAAGCATACAAAGATGGAAATAAAGATCCGTTTAACTCAGATGTCGTCGTTAAGTATTTGGAAAAAATCAATAGATCACATCCGTTCAAATGTGTTAGAGGGAACTTTGCTTTTACAAAGTACCACGACCCTGTTTGGGGAGACAACTACATAAGGAATTGGATATGTCAGTGGCAGAACGGCAAAATAGTAATAATATGGCCAAAAAATGTAGCTACAGGCAGTTATATGCAACCTAATTGGATTAAATAATTTTTATTAAAAATAAAAATCTAAATTTTTTTATTGTTTTAGGTGTATAGATCGATCTACATACTTTGTGTGTAGTAATTCATGAGATTTTTCGCTAATAGGATGTTCAAAGAAGTCTTCGTACATTTGTAGTATTTCTGGATTTTCGTGAGATTTTCTGAGCGGTAAATTTCTATCGTGAACGTTTAAAGCATGGATTCTTGCTTTTATTCTTTCTAAGTTGGTTGGTTCTGGTTGTCCACCTCCTCCAATGCATCCACCGGGACACGCCATAAACTCTATGAAGTGGTAATTTGCCATCTCTCCACCGTTTTTAACAGATTCACAAACTTTTCTTGCATTATTTAGCCCATGAGCAACAGCAACTTTTATTTCCTTACCATTAAGTTTTATTGTTGCAGATTTTATACCGTCTAAGGTTTCCAATTCTTCCCACTCTAATTTTTCTAACTTTTTGCCAGTTATCAACTCGTATGCAGTTCTCAAAGCAGCTTCCATTACACCACCCGTCCTTCCAAATATCGCTGCTGCTCCAGTATATTTCCCAAGTAATGAATCTGGTTCTTCATCAGGCATTTTGGCTAAGTCTATACCTGCCATTTTCAACAATTTAGCAAACTCTCTTGTAGTTAATACAACATCTACATCTGGGAAGGGTGGTGTATACTCAGAAATATATCCATTTTCCTTCAACCATTTCCAAGCTGAACACATTTCTTCTCTTTCTCTTTCAAATTTTTTAGCTGTACACGGCATTATTGATACTACAAAAACTTTTTCTGGATCAATTCCAAGTTTTAACGCTGCATAGGTTTTTGCAGTAGCACCAAACATCTGTTGTGGTGATTTTGCAGAAGATATATGGTCTATTAATTCCGGATAAAACGTTTCGCAGAACTTAACCCATCCCGGGCTGCATGATGTAAATTGAGGTAATTTATCTGAGATATTCTTTAACATTTCATCTGTAATTTTAATACCCTTTACATTATCTTTGTTTATTATTCCAGCTTTTATAAAACGGCATATTAGTTCAGTTCCTTCCTCCATTATTGTTTCATCGGCAGCAAAGTTTGTATCCCATACTCTGTCAAATCCCAGCCTTCTTAAAGCAGCATAAATTTTTCCAACAACTATCTCACCTGGTTTCAATCCAAACTCTTCTCCAATACTAACTCTCATTGATGGAGCAAACTGTACAACTACAAATTTTTCTTTATCTTTTAACGCTTCCCAAACAATCTTTGTATGGTCTATCTCTCTTATAGCGCTGTATGGTCTTGAATACGGGCAAAGCTTACAACCATTAAATTCTTTGAATATTTTTATTTTTTCATTTTCTAAACCCATTGGGCAAGCATGAATGCACTGTCCACACCTTGTACATCTTGCCTCATCTACAAGTATTACTCCTTTTTCTTCATCCATTTTTATAGCTTCAACACTTTGAACACTTTTACAAGTTTCAACGCAATTTCCACATCTTATACATAATTCGGGATCGTACACTATTGCTGGTTCTGATTTCCATCCTTCAAATTTCCAGTTCTTTCTCTCTTCAAGAGATACTATTCCTGCATTTTCGGCTTCAATTGCAGTAAACTCTTGAAGAAGTCTAATTAAATGGCATTCCTTTCTTTCTTCAAGTTTTTTTAGTCTTTCTTCTAAGGTTTTCTTTATTTTTTCTGATTTCGTTTTGATAACCATTCCATCTTTTACTTTCATTTGTCTGATTTTTTTCGGAGTAGCTATAGCCCCATCTACTTCAACAATGTTTATAAGAGGACAATCTTTGTTATGTATAAACTCCATTTGAGGCACTTCAAAAGGCCTCCAGAATTCAATGCCCTCTTTTTTCATTAACTCCTCTACGGTAATATCTTCAGACACTTCAATAATTTTATCATCTATTGTTACTTGTGCCATTTTAACCCCCCAATATACATATTTTTTATTCACTTTTTAACCTACAGTCGATCTTAAGTATATCTATTTTACGAAATTTGTTTTATAATGTATTAAAAATTTGAGTAAATTTAATATTACGTGACCGTCAATTTACAACGATGTGGGTTGAAAGTATCAATGTAGCTAAAAAGTGGATGGAAGATCGGTTAAAAGGAGACGATGGTTTTTCTAAATACATGGATAATAAAAAATCATTTATTGATGAAAAGAAAATATGGAAATGTTTAAAAGAAAATAGAGATCCAAGTCCAAGTAAAATTAGAAGTATAATGGATGAGGTTTTACAAAACAAGGATTGCATATCCTTGGAGGATTGTGCTGCAATATTGAACGTTAAAAATGAAGATCTTTGGAAGGAAATTTTTCATACAGCAAGTATTGTAAAAAAGCAAGTATATGACAACAGAATAGTTACTTTTGCACCCTTGTATTGCTCTAACTACTGTGTTAATAACTGTCTTTATTGTGCTTTTAGAAGGGAGAATAGTGTAGAAATTAGGAGAAGGCTAACTTTGGATGAAGTAAAGAAAGAAGCGGAGATACTTGCAAAGATGGGGCATAAAAGACTTATAACATCGTATGGGGAACATCCACTTTCCGATGTCAACTATATAGCCAACACTCTTAAAGCAATATACAGTGTTAGAGTTAAAGGAAAGAGAGGTGGTAGAGGGGAAATTAGGAGAGTGAACGTTAATGCTGCTCCAATGACTGTGGAAGAACTTGAAATTTTAAGAGATGTTGGTATTGGCACATTTCAGGTGTTTCAAGAGACATACCATATGAAAACTTATTCAGAAGTTCATCCACCTGATACAATAAAAGGTAACTACTTTTGGAGATTATACTGTATGCATAGGGCCTTAGAGGCGGGAGTTGATGATGTAGGTATAGGTGTTTTACTTGGGTTGTTCGATTGGAGGTTTGAAGTTTTGGCGTTGTTATCTCACGCTTTAGAGTTAGAAGAAAAATTTGGAATAGGCCCACATACAGTAAGTTTTCCTAGGCTGAGGCCTGCAGCCAACACACCTTTTGTTCAAAATTCTGCTTATAAGGTATCTGATGAGGATTTTATGAAATTTATAGCTACAGTTAGAATAGCTATACCTTACACAGGTATGATACTGACTGCAAGAGAACCAGAGCATATAAGAAGGAGAGTAATTCACTTAGGAGTAACCCAAACTGATTTTGGTTCAAAAATTGGTATTGGGTCATATAGAGAAAGTTACAACGAACAGGAAGCTGAAAAACAGCAATTTATTCTTGGGGATACAAGAGAGTTAGATGAAGGAGTCAGATGGTTAGCAGAAATGGGATATATAGTTTCATTTTGTACAGCCGGGTATAGATGTGGTAGAACAGGTATTAGAATAATGAAATTACTTAAAACTGGTAAAGAAAAGATATTTTGCAAGCTCAATGCAATTCTAACTTACAAAGAATACTTGGAGGATTTTGCAAGTGATGAAACGAGAGAAATAGGTACAAAAATTTTGAGTAGAGAAATTGAAGAAGTTAAAAAATTAGTTCCTGAAAGAACATTTGAAAAGTTGATGGAGTACTTGAGTAGGATAGAAGATGGTGAGAGAGATATATACTTCTAAACTCGAAGAATTGGCCGAAAAAATTTGGAAAGAGTTTGGAGTTAGTGTTTGGTTTGCTGAAATAATTGGTAAAAGGTGGTCCTATGTTGCTGGTAGTGTAAGTTCAGAAATTTTACCTTCTCTCAGGTTTAAGATAAATGAAAATCTGGGTTTAGTGATTGAGTGCGATAGCGAGGAGCTTGCAACTAAAATATTTAATTACGTTAAATCAATTTTGAACAATGATGTATTGTGAGGAGATAATCTTAAATACTGTAATTCTTCGAAGTAAAAACACATAAAACAAAGGAGGCATAAGCCATGGAAGAAACAGGAATTCAGGAGTGTTATAAAGCATCTTCAAGTGTTGATCAGCTAAGACTTGTACCAAAAAAAGTATTTTTTACTTGTGGTGTGGGTAGTCATGAGGATGAACTTGTTAGTTTTGAATTAGCTTTAAGGGATGCAGGAATAGAAAGATTCAATTTAGTATTGGTTAGCAGTATATACCCACCAGGATGCGAAGTTGTTAGTAGAGAGGATGGCTTAAAGGAGTTATTTCCCGGACAGATTGTATTCTGTGTAATGGCTAAACATTCAAGTAATAAGTCAGGAGAAGAAATTTTTGCAAGTATTGGTGTAGCTATTCCGTCTGATCCGGATGTTCATGGGTACTTAACTGAGTATCATGGTGTTTGTAATAAAGTTGATCCGGGAAAGCATGCTGAGGAAATGGCTGCCTACATGTTAAAAACAGCTTTTGGAATCGATCCTACAACTACAAAAAGTATAACTGCAAAAGCAAAAGTTGAAGATGGTAAATATACAACCGTAGTAGCGGCAGCAGTATTTGTAATTTAACCAAAAATAATTTTAAATAACTCTTTTTAGTTTTGACCATATGGAAAAAAGTAAACAGAAAAAAGGATTAAGAGAGTTAAGAAAATGGAGACATATAACAAAACTGGATCCAGATAGGCCAAATCCTGAGTATATAATCAAAGCTGTTGCGGAAAGCGGTACAGATGCAGTGATGATTTCTGGAACTCAGAATGTCACACTTGAAAAAGCAGTAAAACTCTTTAAACTTATTAAAGATTATAACTTACCCACAATTCTTGAACCGTCCTCTCCAGAATCTGTTTTTTATGATGTAGATTACCTTTTTGTGCCATCTGTATTAAATGCAAAAGACGGAGAGTGGATAACTGGAAAACACGCTAAGTGGGTAGAGTTAAATTATGAAAACCCCGATTTCTTTGAACTGTTAGATGAAATAATTTTTGAAGGTTATATTGTATTAAATCCATCTTCCGCGGTAGCAAGAGTTACAAAGTCTATATGTGATTTAACACCGATTCAGGCTGCAAGTTATGCTATTGCTGGAGAAAGAATCTTTGGTATGGATGCAATATACATAGAGTACAGCGGGACTTTTGGATCTCCTGAATTAGTAAAAACTGTAAAAAATAAACTTGACTCATCTCCATTAATATATGGAGGAGGTATAAATAGCAGAGAGAAGGCTATGAAAATGCTCGAATATGCTGATGTAATTGTTGTTGGAAATGTAATATATGAGGAAGGAATAGAAAAATTTCTGGAAACAATTCCTGAAAGATGACGTCTGTAAAAGCTATCTGGGAATTGCTTAGACTTGAACATGGAATTATGTATGCTGTAGGTGTTTTGGCGGGAGTAGTCATATCTTCTGGTTTACTTTTTTCTGATAAAGTTATATTTGGTATGTTGACTGCTATTTTTCTTCAAGCTTCTGGATTTGCTTTAAACGATTATATTGACTATGAAGTTGATTTGGTGAATGAAAGATTTGATAGACCAATAGTTAGAGGAGAAATTTCAAGAAAAATGGCTTTATTTTTAAGCATATTTTTAGCTCCCTTGGGTCTGTTTTTTTCATACCTTATAAGCTTGAAAGCATTTTTATTTGCACTTTTTGTATCTTTAATGGGTTATATATATGATTTGAAACTAAAAGAGTTTGGGCTTGCTGGCAACATATACATAGCTTTTTCAATGGCTGTACCCTTTATGTTTGGCAGTATAGTTGCTAAGGACACAATTTGTGGACCTATTGTTATTCTCTCTTTACTAGCATTTCTTACGGGGGTGGGTAGAGAGATAATGAAAGGTATAGAAGATGTAACTGGAGATGCTATAAGAAACGTTAAAAGTATTGCAAGAATTTACGGTGTAGATGAAGCGAGAAAAATATCGGTTATTTTTTTCATCTTAGCTGTTTTAATGAGTTTTATACCACCTATTATTTATAGGAATTTTGCAAACTTAGGATATATTTTACCTGTGCTTATAACAGATTTATTACTTATACGTAGTTCTGTAGAGCTTTTGAAAAGTAAACAAAAGAGTACCATAAGAAAACTTAGAAAAGATACTCTTATTGCTATGTGTTTTGGTCTTATTGGTTTTATTGCTGGAGCTCTTATTTAAGTATTTGTAATATTACTCTTCTCTTTCTCCTTCTCGTATCGAAATTTACAACAACTATTTGTTGCCACGTTCCAAGCAGTAGTTTTCCATCTTTGAATGGAACAACCAAACTTGGCCCGATTATGGAAGCTTTTATGTGACTTGAGCCGTTATCATCACCCCAAGTTTTATGATGCTCGTATTTATCACCGTAGGGTGCAATTTTATCCATAATTCTCGGAAAATCTTTTTTTAGTCCAGGTTCGTATTCTATTGTTGTTATTGCTCCAGTAGAACCTACATTAAACACTAACACAGCTCCATCCTTTACACCACTGTTTTTGATAAATTCTTCAACTTTAGGAGTTATATCTGCCATTTCATTCATATCTAATTCAACTTCTAATTCTTTAAACAACTTATCACCTCTAATACTTTTTCTACAGCTTCTTCAGCACTATTTACAACAATCATTCCATCTAAGATAATTGGTGGTTTTATTGATATTACTTTCTTTCCATTTTTCAAAGCTAATGCTATTTCGGAAATAGTACCATATCCACCGCCTAGGGATATAATTACGTCTCCGGTTTGGGCTATTATTGCATTTCTTGCGTGACCCATATTTGTTTTTATTCTAATTGATAGAAACTCATTCCCATCTGATAAATCAGGCAGAATTCCAACTACGATTCCACCTTTCCTTCTTGCACCCTTAGAAACTGCTTTCATTACACCGTCTTTTCCACCGTTTATTATTACAAAACCTTTTTCAGCTAATAATTCACCAACTTTCTCAGCTATTTCTTCTAATTCTTTATCACAGCGTCCAGCCCCTATAACACTTATTTGCAATCTAAACCCTCCTAAGATATTTCTTCAGAAACAATTCTGCTTCTTTTAGATCGTTTTTATCCTCAAAATAAAGTGTTTTTACAGTAAATAGTTTAAATTTCTTTAATTTTAGTTTTATTAGTTTGTCATTTTCATTAACGGTAAAGTTTTCTATGTCCTCTATTTTTGTTTTTAAAGGTTTATAGACTATCTCTTTTTCATCGAGAGTGTAATATCTCTCTCGTCCCAAGGATATAATAGTATATAAAAATATAAAAACGGCACTAACTGAGAGTAGTATTGCCATCTTCTTTATGCTGTATCCATTCGTAACCCTGTATACTGCTACAATTGTGAAAAGTAGTATAAGTAAAACAGAATAAGTAAAATATCTTCTTTTGGCAACTCTGTTGTTGATAGCTCTAAACTTCCATATCATGATTTCACCAATTTACTTTTCAAAAATTTCAAGTGAAGACATACCTTTCAAACTTTTTTCAATTCCTGAAAGTGTGCTTAATCTATAATCCTCCAATAGAACCTTCTTTACCGGCTCAATTGGTACATCCAATTTTATTTCTCTTGTTCTACCATACCTACCTTTTGATATTATTATTGAATTTATTATGCCTAACATATCTAATTCTGAAATTAAGTCACTAACTCTTCTTTGAGTTAAACAATCTATACTTACCTTCTTACATAGGTTTTTATATACAGCATAAACTTCACCAGTTGTAAACTTTCTTAGTCCAGATTCAGTTAAAATTATCATGCTATAAACTATAACTTTGCTTTGAGTAGGCAACATTCTTACAGCCTCAACTACGTAATCTGTTTCTATCTTTCTTACGGCCATTTTTACATGTTCTCTTGTGATCTTGTCAGCCCCCTCTTTTTCGGCTATTTCTCCACTAACTCTTAGTAAGTCGAGAGCTTTTCTAGCATCTCCATGCTCTTGGGCTGCTAAAGCTGCACAGTATGGAATTACATCATCCTCTAAAACTCCATCGTAGAAAGCAAGTTCAGCTCTTTGAGCTAAAATATCTTTTAGTTGCTCCGCATTGTAGGGTGGAAATATCATTTCTTCTTCACTAAGGGAGCTTAAAACTCTTGGATCAAGAAAGTTCTTAAACTTAAGATCGTTTGATATACCAATTATGCTAACTCTTGCTTTCTCCAATTCGCTATTTATTCTTGAAAGATTGTAGAGGACGTCATCACCCTTTCTAACGAGTTTGTCTATTTCATCTAAAACTATTATTATTGTTTGATCCTTAGAATCTATTGCTCTTCTTACTTCATCGTAAACTTGGTCTGTAGGCCAACCCGTCATTGGCACGTTTCTTCCGAGTGCCTTAGCGAGAGTTGCTAAAACTCTGTACTGAGTGTCAATTCTCTCGCAGTTTAAGTAATGCACATAACAATGAACTGATAACTTTTTACTCATCTCTTCAAGTTGTCTGCCAACGTACTTTACTGTAGCAGTTTTACCAGTCCCGGTTTTCCCATAGATGAATATGTTGGAGGGTGTTTCACCTTTTAATGCTGGAACAAGGATCGTAGCAAGTTCTTCTATTTGTTCTAATCTATGTGGTAGCGTTTCAGGTGTGTATGAATGTCTTAAAGCGTCTCTATTCTTAAATATCTTTGGGGATGACATTAGTGACTCGAAAATATTTGCCATACTATCACCGTAGTAGGGAATGCATATTACTTTATGAGCTTTACCATGTTGATAAAATATTTATTTAACTCGATAAAATTCGTTTAGTTAAATTTTAATCTATAATGATATTGAAATAACTTATAATACCCCTTTATTTCCACTGGAAATTGAGAATAAAAATATTGGTAAGTTTTTGTAAGTACACAATCATAAATAAGCAAGAATTGAACTAATCTCTTAGAGCAACATTTATGATATACTGCTCAAAAATGGTAAAAGCTTAAAATACCAAACTACCTTAGCTAATCTATGGTTCAAACTGAGAACAAAATAAATTCGCTTATGAAGGATGTTAAACCATTTATTGTTGTAGATGAAAAAAAAGTAGTTTTGTGTGTTCCGGCAGAAAAAATTACTAAGGAACATATAAACCTGATGATGAAAAACTGCGATGAAATAAGAATTGCTATGCCATGGAAAAAAATTGTTGAATTGGGAATAAACAGATTCTTTATATGTGGCGGTCAGACTATCTCCATAGACTTAAAAGATAACGGTACTTCAGCATCAAGCAAAGCTGAATTCATAAAACGTCTTGTCAAAGGAGAGATCAAACACGATGAAATTGTGTTTCCTGGTAGAATATTTATAGATGAAGTAAAAGAAGGAGGAGTTTTAGAAAGACCATGTATCGGTGAAGCTTGCGTTGATATAACAAAAATGCTCGGTTTTAAACCTTTTGCAGTTTACTCCATACTTACTACTAATGAGGGTGAAATGGCGGGGGAACGTTATGCAAGAGATTTTGGAAGAATGAGAAACTTTCCAATATTTAGTATAAATGAACTTATAGAATATAGGCTAAAAAAGGAAAAACTTGTAAAAAGAGTGGTAGAGGCAACTTTGCCAACAAAATTCTACGGAACGTTTAAAGCTGTTGGTTATGAAACACCTCTTGGCGAAATAATCGCATTAGTTAAAGGAAATGTAAATGAGGGAGAAGTTTTCGTTAGAATTCATTCTGAATGTTTGACAGGAGATGTTTTCCACTCTCTTAGGTGTGATTGTGGAGAACAGCTTGAAAAAGCTTTAAAAACCATAGACAAGAAGGGAAAAGGTGTATTTATATATATGAGAGGTCATGAAGGAAGAGGAATAGGCCTTATAAACAAACTAATGGCTTACAAACTACAGGAAGAAGGAAAAGATACTGTAGAAGCTAATATAGAGCTGGGTTTCCCCCCTGATCTTAGAAGCTATGGAATTGCTGCACAAATACTGCTGGATCTTGGAGTAAAATCTATAAGATTAATGACAAACAACCCCCTTAAAATAGAGGAATTAAAAAAATACGGATTTGAAGTTGTGAGAGAAGCTATAGAAGTTGAACCTTCGAATGAAAACATAAGCTATCTAAGAACAAAAAAAGAAAAAATGGGACATATGTTGTGCCTCAATGATTAGAAAAAAGTGATAAAATGGAATTAATTGAAATGTATAAAAAAATTAGCAAAAATGGATGGAAGGTTCTCTCTTCTATTTTCCACTATATGTGGGAGTACGAATTTGTACCTTCTGAGCTTATAGCTAAAAGGTCTGGATTACCTCAAGAAAAAGTGGAAAGCATACTTAGAAAGTTGGCTGGTGAAGGTGTTTTAACTACAAAACAATTAAGTTATTTTGGAGCAGCATTCACTTTTTTTGGACTTTCTCTATTTTCTCTAAAAAGATTAGTTTCTAAGGGAGTTATTTCGATGATTGGTAATAAAATGGGCGAAGGAAAAGAAAGTATGGTTTACAATGCGATATCTGATAAGTATGGTGAAGTAATTATAAAATTTCATAGAGTTGGATATCCAAGTTTTAAGAAAGTGAAAGAAAAAAGAGATTACGGGTCTCTTCACTTTACTGTTTTAACTGTTAGGTCTGCAAGGAATGAATTCAGAGTTTTAAAAAAGCTTGTGGGTTTTGTTAGTGTGCCTAAGCCATACGGGTGGGAAGGTAATGCTGTTGTGATGGAGTTGATAGATGGAAAGGAATTATTTAAGGTTAGGCTAACTAATCCGGAAGAAGTTTTGGACATGATAATAGAAGAAGTGAGAATTATGTGTGAGAGAAAGGTCGTTCATGGAGATTTAAGCCAGTATAACATACTTGTAAGCAGTGAAGGGCTATGGATAATTGATTTCCCTCAGGCTATAGTTTTAGAGGAGGAAAGCGAGGAGTTATCTTCTCTGTCATTTAAAGAGCTAAAAAATCTTGCAAATGAATTGCTTGAAAGAGATGTTAAAAACATACTGAATTACTTTGAAAGAACTTACAATATTAAAAGAGACCCTAAGGAAGTATTAAACTACGTAAAGTTTTTTTAAACTGCATAGTTTAGTTATTTGATGAGCAGGCTAATTGTAGCTTTAGATTGTGAAAATGCTTTGGAAATAGCGAAAAAGATAGCTGACTACGTTTACGCTTTTAAAGTTAATTATCCGCTTGTATTGAAAAAAGGCTTAAGCATTATAGAAGAATTGTCAGATATATCTAAGGTAATAGCGGATTTTAAAATAGCAGATGTACCTCACATAAGCTCTCAAATTGCGGAATGCGCATTTAACGCTGGGGCTAATGCAGTAATAGTTCATGCTTTTGTTGGCTCTGATACATTGAGTTCTGTTGTTAGATTATCTAAGAATTACGATGGAGAAGTTTATGCTGTGTGTGAACTGAGTAGCGAGGGTGGTAAAGAATTTATGATGCCGATATCAGAAAAACTTGCAGAATTAGCCGTTAAAACAGGATGTAGTGGAATAGTTGCTCCAGCTACAAGAGTTGAGCGTATAAAGACTTTAAGAAAAATAGTGGGAAATTTAAAGATTATTTCTCCGGGAGTTGGAGCTCAAGGGGGGAAGGCTTTAGAGGCTTTGAAAGCTGGGGCAGATTACGTTATAGTTGGCAGGAGAATTATAAAGGGTGATGCTTTAAAAAATATAAAAGAAGTTATTAAAGAGATGGAGGGATTGTATGGAAATTGAATTTTCAAAAATGCATGGAAATGGAAACGATTTTGTTGTATTTGATGAATTTGAAAAAGTTATTGTTTCAGAAGAAGAAAAACCAGAATTTGTCAAAAAAGTATGTGATAGAAGATTTGGAGTGGGGGGAGATGGGGCGATTTTTGTTCAAAAATCTGAAAAAGCTGACCTAAAATTTAGGTACTTTAACAGTGATGGCAGTGAAGCTGAAATGTGCGGTAATGGTATAAGGTGCTTTGCTAGGTTTTCTTATGAGAGAGGGTATGTAGATAAAGTATTTAAAGCTGAAACTCTTGCAGGAATAAAAGAGCTTGTAGTTTTTCCGGGAAGACATTTTAGAGTAAGAGTAGATATGGGATTTGTTGAATTTGATTCAAATAAAATACCCGCGAAAGAATCTAAAAAAGAAAAGGGTGTGTGGTTTTCAGAAATTGAAGGTTTTAAAGTCTATGCTGTTAATACTGGAGTACCTCATGCAGTAGTGTTGGTTGATTGCAACGAATTAGACAATATAAAAATTAATATAGCAAAAAAAATTAGATATAACGAAATCTTTCCTGAAGGTACTAATGTAAATTTTGCATGTTACGATTCTGGAGTAATTAGAGTGAGAACTTACGAGAGGGGTGTAGAGGACGAAACTCTCAGTTGTGGAACTGGAAGTGTAGCTGTAGCTGCTGTACTTTACAAACTTGGAATTTGTGGAAGTAAAGTTAAAGTTATAACCAGAGGTGGTGAATTAGAGATAGAATTTAAAGAAAAATTTAAAGCTTATATGACTGGAAAAGCGACGAGAGTTTTTGACGGAGTTTTGAAAGAACTGGGGTGATTTTTTGCTGTTGAAAATTATAAACTCCAGCAAGATGATTGAAGTTCTAAAAGAGTTAAAAAAAGGGATGAGTAGGAGAGAAATAAAAGAGAAACTGAATTTATCAAACTCCCTATTGGTTCAATTTTTATCAAAACTTGTGAGTATGGGCTTGATTTCTGAAGATCTAAAAGTAACAACAAAGGGAGATATTGTATTGAGGTGTGAAGATGTTATTGGTAGATATCTTCGATTTATTTCGGTTGTGGATGAGTATATTAACGAATACAATATTTCAGATATTCCGGAGAAATTTGTTAAAAGATTTTATGAGTTAAGTGAGATAAAGTTAGCAGAAAGAAAGATAGATACTTTTAAACCACATAAAGAATTTGTGGATGCAATTTTAAATGCAAATGAAATTTACGGTTACTCTACAATTTTTTTCCCTGAGTATGTAAAAACGTTTTTGGAGCTTGCAAGAAGAGGTGTAAAAATTGAACTATGTGTTAATAAAAGAATTTTTAGATATATAACGGATTATTATTATAAGGAATTAATTGAGGGAATAAGTTATAAAAATGTTAAATTGTTTGTTTCCAAAAAAGATTTTAAGTTTTGTATTGTTGTAACAGATTCCTATTTTTCAATATCTTTTTATTTCAAGAATAATTTGTTTGATTATAAAAGAGATTTTATATGTGAAACAGCTGAGGGTGTAAGATGGGGTATGGATTTGTTTAATTACATTAAAAGTAATTCAACTCCTGTTGTTCTTAATTCAATCTATTCAGATAAATCAAGCAAAAAATAAACAAAACTAAAAACTACAAAACAAAATAAATAAGAATATAAGTATAACATTTGAAGTGATGAAGATTGATGGATGGCTAATTGATGTTGATTATATAACCAAAAATGATAGAGCAGTAATTAGATTGTGGTGTAAAAATGAGGATGGTATTTTTGTTGTTTATGATAACTCCTTTAGACCATACTTCTATGCTTTCGTTGAAGAGGGAATTAATGAAAAAGATATTTTAGAACTAAAAGTTGAAAAAAAAGGTGAAGTAATCTCTCCAGAAAGTGTAGAAATCGTTAAAGCAAAGTATCTTGGGAAAGATGTGGAACTATTTAAAATATATGCTAAGCATCCCCAACATGTACCAAAATTAAGAGAAGCTTTATCTTCAATTGGACTGGAAGTTAGAGAAGCTGACATTCCCTTTGCTTACAGATATCTAATCGATAAAAATTTGGCTTGTATGGATGGTATTAGTGTTGAAGGATGTAAGACAATTGTTAAAGGCAGAATACCTGAATTTAAAGCTAAAAAAGTTGAAAGAGTAGAAATAGATGATTTCCCAAATCTCAAAGTTTTAGCATTTGATTGTGAAATGCTAACTCAAATTGGAATGCCCGATCCAGAGAAGGATCCAATTATTGTTATTTCTGTTAAATGTGGTGATTTTGAGGAAATAATTCATTTAAATGGAATGAACGAGAAGAACGTTATAGCAAGGTTTCTACACTTGATAAGAGAGTTGGATCCAGACGTGATAGTAGGCTACAATCAAGACGCATTTGACTGGCCATATATTAAAAAAAGAGCAGAAAAATATAACTTAAAATTAGAAATTGGTAGAGATTTATCAAATCTCACTTTTAGACCGGGAAATCCAAGAAGACCTAAAATTGCTGGAAGATTAAACATTGATTTGTACGATATAGCTCTAAGAAGCATTGATGTTAAGATAAAAAAACTTGAAAGTGTTGCAGAATATCTTGGAACAAAAGTAGAAATAGCAGATATAGAGGCTAAAGATATATATAAAAAATGGATATCAGGTGATAAAGAATCAGTTCTCAAATATGCAAGACAGGATGTTTTGAACACATACTATATAGCTGAGGAGCTATTACCAATGCAGTATGAGTTGAGTAAGATGATCAGAATTCCCCCAGACGATGTTGCAAGAATTGGCAGAGGTAAACAGGTAGAATGGCTTTTAATGAGTGAGGCATTCAGATATGGGGAGATTGCTCCAAATCCAAAGGAGGTTGAAGAAAGCTATGAAGGAGCATTTGTTCTTAATCCCGTAAGAGGTTTGCACGAAAACGTGATATGTTTGGATTTTGCATCAATGTATCCATCTATAATGGTTGCTTTTAACATAAGTCCGGACACTCTAACAAAAAATTGCAGTGAAGAAGAATGCTTTATAGCCCCTGAAGTTAAACATGCATTTAAGAAAAAGCCAGATGGATTCTTTCGCAGAATTCTTAAAATGTTGATTGAAAAAAGAAAGAAAGTAAAAAAGATAATGAAAAAACTTGATAGGAACAGTAGAGAATATAAACTGTTGGATATAAAGCAGGCAACACTTAAAGTTTTAACAAACTCCTTTTACGGTTATACAGGGTGGAGTTTGGCGAGATGGTATTGCAGAGAGTGTGCTGAGGCTACAACTGCGTGGGGGAGGCATTTTATAAAAACATCTGTTAGTATAGCTAAAAATGAAGGATTTGAAGTGCTA
The DNA here is from genome assembly GCA_026988525.1 of Archaeoglobaceae archaeon. GTDB lineage: Archaea > Halobacteriota > Archaeoglobi > Archaeoglobales > Archaeoglobaceae > WAPX01. The sequence goes on along the minus strand of JALSLC010000006.1, from coordinate 44,790 downwards.
TATGGAGATACAGACAGTATATTCGTAAAAAAAGATGAATTAGACCTAAAAGACTTAGAAATAGCTGTAAAGAAACTAACAGGTATTTTAAGAAAGAGTATGCCAATTCAAATTGAAATTGATGAATACTACAAAGTAATATTTTTTGTAGAAAAAAAGAGATACGCTGGATTAACTGCTGATGGTAGGATAATTGTTAAAGGTCTTGAAGTGAGAAGAGGTGATTGGTGTGAATTAGCCAAAGAAGTGCAAAAAAAAGTTATAGAAATAATATTGAAAGAAAGAAAACCAGATAAAGCTGTTGAATTTGTAAGAAAAACTATATCTGAAATAAAATCAGGAAAGTATCCTTTAGAATATTATGTTATATACAAAAGTTTGACGAAAAAACCCAGTAAGTATGAAAGTATGCAAGCTCATGTAAAAGCTGCAATGAAAGCTGCGAAAAAAGGCATAGTTTATACAGTAGGTTCCAAAGTGGGTTATATTGTTATAAAAGGCGCGGGAAATGTTAGTGATAGAGCTTTTCCAGTAGATCTAATAGAATCTTTTGATGGAGAAAAAATAGTGGACAAAGACGGTAACGTTTACAAGCTTGATAAAGAATATTACATAGATAAACAAGTTGTTCCAGTAGTTATGAGAATTCTTGAACGTTTTGGTTTTTCAGAGAGTGAACTTAAAGATAAAGGTCAGAAAACGTTGGATGCATTTTTTTAAATTTCAGCTTTTGCTCTCGTCTTAATCCAAGGATAACAAAATCCTCCATTAATTACGTTGTATTTACAATTCCAGCATTTAGAATCTACAACTTTCATCATTTTTCTTTTTTCGCAGAACACAACGTTTCCTATCATATATTTTTAAAATTTAAATTTAGAGTTTATAATTGTTGTTGTATAATGTGTATCACAGTAGTATGGTTGTAGTTGAACAATAAACTTCAATAATAATAATTGATTTTACTAATTTATAAAAAATTAAATTAATATATCAATTTTTAATTTATATTAAACTAAGCTGTTATTAAAGTTCAGGTTTTTCTTCCAAGCTCATTGTATATCTGGCGTAAGCCCTTATTATTGCGGGTCTGTTTATCATTCCAAGTAAAACTTTTGGATTATCTTTTTTGACTACTGGCAATCTACCCACACCGTAAGTTGCTAATTTTATTAGAGCTTCACTTAAACTTTCGTCAGGATAAGTTACTATAAGGTGTTTGGACATAACATCTCTAACTTTTGTAATACTTCTCAACTCCTGTGGCACTCTTTCGGCATCTTCAAATGTAACAATACCTACGAGCTCTCCTTTCTCTATTACTGGGAATCCTATGTGCCCGTATTTTTCAATTAATCTTAGGATTTCTGTTATTGTTGTTTCTGGACTCACTATTATAAGCTGGTCTTTTGGAATCATAGCATCCTTCACTTTTATTCTCCTTAGAATATCTATGGACATTTCTCTACTGTGCACTGGACTCTCGACTCTTGTATCATATTGAGCATCACACAGCGTATAGTTCCCAGTTATTGCGTAGGAGATTATAGAGGCTACTGCTAAGGCTGGTAGCAAATTGTAACTACCAGTCATTTCTAATACCATGATTATACCTGCTAAAGGTGTTTTAAAAGCTCCAGCAAGCATAGCAGCCATTCCTACGAGCATGTATCCCACTGGACTGCTTGTAAGATTAGGGAATAAATTGTGAACAATGTACCCTATTCCTCCTCCAAACATACATCCTATTACAACTGCCGGGGCAAAGAGTCCACCACTACCACCACTGCCAACTGTTATTGTCGTTGAGAATATTTTTACTATAGCTATGGCAATTAATAAAGCAGCAATGGGATATGCTCCATGAATTGCTTTTTCAGCATAACCATACCCAGTCCCAAGTATATACGGGAACTTCCATCCTATTAATCCTACAATCAATCCGCCTATTGCTGGTTTTACTGCTGTATGGACTGGTAAGCGTTTGAAAAACTTCTTAACTGATTTGTAAGTAAATATGTAGAATAAACTAAGCAAACCACATGCAATTCCAAGTATTAAATAGATTATTAGTTCTAACGGAGATTTGATATATACAGGGGGAGTGGAAAATATCCTTAGCTCACCAAAGGGCATATTTGCAAAGTAATCTAAAATTGATGTGAAAACGGCAAATGAGACTATTGAAGCTATGACTGATGGTATTATTGCCTCTACTTCATAATCTTTTTTATAGAGTACTTCTATTCCGAATATAGCACCACCCAATGGTGCCATAAAAACAGCACTCATCCCCGCACCAATTCCGCTCGCTATCAGAATTTTTTTGTCTTTTTCGCTTATTTTTAGCCTTCCTCCTATGATTGAACCCATTCCAGCACCAATCTGCATTATTGGACCTTCTCTTCCACCACTTCCACCACTACCTATTGTAAGTCCAGTTACTACAACTTTTAAAAATGGAACTTTTGCTGCAATTCTTTCTTTAAGGTGATGAAATGCTTTTACAGCTTGTCCAGATCCACCACCAAGAGTTTCTGGAGCTAAGAAGTAGCCAACAATCCCACAGAGTAAACCGCCTATCGCTGGGATTATATAGAGCGGTAAAATACCGAGATGGAAATGGAAGTGAAATATTTCTACTTCTCCAAACGAATGAGGTGATGTGTAGCTGTCTAATCCAGATAGAAAAAATTTACTGCAAAGTTCTATTGATGCTGCAAGAAAAAATGCCATTATGCCTGTTGCAAGGCCTACCAAGACGGAAATAACTGTGAGTGTTAGCACCCTTGTTTTTAAGTAGACCTTACTAAGCATAATTTTGCATTCACGACGTTGTTAATAACTTTTCCGCAAACGCTATTTTAAGATAATAATTTAAAAACAGAGTACAATAGAAATATTATGCAATCTAAAAGACTTATAATTAATAGATTTAAGTGTGCTTACTGTGGAGCTTGCATTTCAGTGTGTAAAAATAACGCAAATGAGCTTGTAGAGACCTTTCTTAGAATTGATGAAAACAAGTGTAATTGCTGTGGATTGTGTGTTAAAGTATGTCCTATGAATGCTTTGAGCATTGAGGAGGTGTAACATTTGACAGAATATGATGTTGTAGTAGTTGGTGCCGGGCCCGGAGGTAGCATGGCTGCTAAAACATTAGCGGAGAATGGAGTAAAAGTTTTGATGGTTGAAAAAAGACAGGAAATAGGATCACCTGTTAGATGTGCTGAAGGGGTGAGCAAAGTTGAACTGGAATCTCTCGTTGAAGTTAAAAAATCTTGGATAGCTGCCGAAGTTTCAGGTGCAAAAATATACTCTCCAGACAATAGTGTAATAGTGTTATCTGAAGAACAAGCAGGAAACGAAGTTGGTTATGTATTGGAAAGAAAAATTTTTGATAGATGGTTGGCTAAGCAAGCAGCAAAAGCTGGATCGGAGGTAATGGTAAAAACCTCAGCTATAGGTATAGATAAAAAAAGAGAACACTTAGTTATTAAATTGAGAAGAATGGGTGAAGTTTTTGAAGTATCAGCTAAGATGGTAATAGGTGCAGATGGGGTTGAAAGCAGAGTTGGAAAATGGATGGGTCTGGATACTACTTTAAAGTTAAATGAAGTAGAGAGTTGTGTCCAGTATTTGATTACTAATTTGAAATATGAAATGGACTATTGCCACTTTTGGCTTGGCCATAGTAGGTCACCGGGAGGATATATTTGGTTATTTCCGAAAGGGAATAGTTCTGGTAATTTTGGTATAGGTGTTATGCCTTCTATGGCAAAAGAACCAGCCAAAGTTTATCTTGATAGATTTTTGAATGAAGTTGGTATTGATACTTCACACGTTGTAGAAGTTGTTGCTGGAGCTGTACCTGTAAGTCCAATGGAAAAGGCATCTACTGAAAGGTGCTTACTTGTTGGGGATGCTGCAAGACATGCAGATCCAATAACAGGAGGAGGTATAATAAACGCTATGAAGGGGGGGATTATTGCTGGAAAAGTAGCAGCTGAAGCTGTGAAAAATAACGACTTCTCTTCAAAGTTTTTGAGTAAGTATGATAGGTTATGGAAGGAAGATTTTGGAAAGACTTTGGAGAGAAACAAAATTTTACAGAAAAAATTATTAAAAATGGACGATAAAACTATGGATAAACTAATTAAAAGTTTATCAGATAGCAATTTAAAAGAAATGAGCATTACTGGAATAGTAAAAGAATTAATAAAGAAAAATCCAAAGTTGCTTTGGGATTTAAAAAGCCTCTTTTTCTAACATCTTATTATTTTAGACCACTTTTAGTGAACACTATACAGTATATATTTTTTGTAGAATAAAGATAAATATATATTTTTGGTATCTCCTATAAATATATATAGAAATTTTAATATATTATTAGAAAAAATTTTTAAAAGGGTGTAAGATATGAGCAGAGTAGGTATTAATTCATCTATACTATGGGAATTCGGTGGAAAATTTTGGCTTGAAGAAATTCAGCCGGACTTCGTGGAACTATCTCTTGCCGAATTACATCCGGAGAAGTGGGATGAGGCAGTTGAGAAAGTTAAAGAATACGATTTAACTATACACGCACCGTATCAGAATTCCCCAGTAGAAGTTACTAGAATTGATTTAGCGAGAAATATAGGAATTAAAACTGCTGAAAAAGTACTAAAGTTTGCTGAAAAAGTGAATGCCGAAGCAGTAGTTTTTCATTGTGGTGATGTATTTAGGAATTGTGAAGATAGTTTAAACAACGTCATCAAAAATTTGAAGGAACTGGAAAAAAGAACAGATGTTGAAATATTAGTAGAGAACTTGTATAGAGATGAAAGTGGAATATGTAGAGTTGGAGAGACTCCTACGGAGATGCTTCAAATAGTTGAAAGCTGTAAAAAAGTCTCAGTAAACATAGATATTGGACATGCATATCTATCTTCATTACTAATTAAAAATTTTGAAGTAAATGAATTCTTTAAGAAGTTAAATGGAAGCATCAGGCATATGCATGCACACAATAACTTTGGAATTTGGACAATACCCTACGATGAGCACAATCCAATATTTAGAGGATTAATTAACTATGCTGAGCTGAGAAAGTATATAAGGAGGTTAGATAGAATAGTACTTGAAATTAAGAGAGGTAGCTTAGAGGAGATAGTTCAAAGTATGAGTTTTCTTAAAAACTTGTAATTTTTCAACTTTTCTCGAATACTTAATATTTCCTATCGTTCAAAATCAGAAACATGAAGATAATAGCTTTTGTAGGACTACCTCTTAGCGGTAAAAGTACAGCATCATCTGTAGCAAAAGAAATGGGCATACCTGTAATAGTTATGGGTGATATTGTTAGAGAGGAAGTAAAAAAAAGAGGTTTAGAATTTAACGATGAAAACGCTGGAAAAATAGCGAATGAGTTGAGGGAGAAAGAAGGAATGGATGCTATAGCTAAGAGATGCATTCCTAAAATAAGAGAATTAAATACTGATGTGGTTGTAATAGATGGTATAAGAGGTATTGCTGAGGTAGAACGATTTAAAAAAGCATTTGGAGAAGATTTCATTCTAATCTCCATAGAATGTCCAATAGAAGTGCGATTTAAAAGAGCCTTGACAAGATGTAGAGGAGACGATTTGAGTATAAAAAGTATTGAAGATTTAAAAAGGAGAGATGAAAGAGAAATATCTTGGGGCATGCTTGATGCAATGAATGTAGCAAATCTTACAGTCGAAAACATAGGAAGTCTTGAAGATTTTAAAGATAAAATAAAAAATATTTTAAAAGTATTTACTAAATGTGTCGAAGCAGAAGTTTATGTTAAGGTGAATCCAACAGAAGATATTGAAAAAGTTAAGAAAGCTGTGGAAAATTTGTTCCCAGATATAGACTTAGAATTTGATGAAAGTAAAAGTGTTTTAGTAGGTAAAACGAATAAACTTGATAAATTTAGGGAATTACTAAGAATGCAAAGAATATTAGATACAGCGAGAGCTGAATTAAAAAGAGGTTGGAAAGGTAATGAATCCACAGTATATATAAACAAACAGGCGGCTACTGTTTCAAAAATAAATTTTACTGAAGAAAATAGTGTACTTTCACCAATTGTTGTAACTTTTAAAGTTTATGGAATAAATTTTGAACACTTTATAGATTGGTTGGCTCCAGAAACAAAAGACGGGAAACCAGTAAAAGAGATAGAACTCTGGGATAGCTCCACGACAAGTGACGTTTAAAAGCATTTAAATATATTAGTATTGTTAAACCAAATACTTATTGATTAAAATTTGGTAACTTATCTCTAACCTTTACAACATCTCCCACAATTATTATTGCTGGACCTTTTACGTTTTTTGTCTTCGTAGCTATGTCTTTTAACGTGCCTACAATTACCTTTTGTTCAGGTAAGGTCCCATTTTCCACTACAGCAACAGGAGTTTTTTCATCTCTACCACTAGAAATTAAGTTTTTACAAATACTATCTAAGGTATCTCTACCCATCAATATGACAATTGTGCCTTTAAGTGGTGTTTTTTTCCACTCCTCCACATCATCTCTACCCGCGACTATGAGTATAGATGAAGAGTATCCCGGATGAGTTAGCGGTATTCCGGCACAGGTTGGTACTGAATTTATACTACTAACTCCGGGAATGACTTCAAATGGAATTCCTTCCTTGGCTAAGAATTCAACCTCAATACCACCTCTTCCAAAAACAAAAGGGTCACCCCCTTTAAGTCTAACAACTATCTTCCCTTCTTTAGCATACTTTTTCATTATGTTGTTTATCTCTTCTTGTCTCTTACTACCTTTTTCTCCACTGTTTTTTCCGACGTACACAATTTCTTTATCTAATTCTTTAAGAAATTCAACTATTTTACTCCCAACAAGCTTGTCGTACAATATTACATCAGCTTTTTTAATTACTTTTACAGCTTTTAACGTTAGCAATTCTGGATCTCCTGGCCCCGCTCCAACAATGTAAACTTTACCTACTTTCATTCATGTACCTTATTTAACATTGGGTATATGAATTCATGCATTTCGATTTAACTTTTAGGGCTATCTAAATAAATGTTACGTCAAATAACGGATGGATAAACTTCGAAAGGCTTATATATTCTAAGATATTGCTAAAAATTAAATGGAGGTGAGAATTTGTCAGAAACACCTTTGCTTGACCAAATTCCTGATGGGCCTTGGCCTAGTTTTGTAAAAGAAATTAAGAAGACTGCTGAATTACAGGACAAGGCTGTTGCTGAGGGTAAGGATATAAAGATGCCCGGCTCTGCAAGAGCTCTTTTGAAACAGATTGAGATTAGTTACAAAGATAAGAAAACACACTGGAAACATGGTGGTATAGTTTCAGTTGTTGGTTATGGTGGTGGAGTTATAGGTAGATATTCTGATCTTGAAGATATTGTGCCTGAGGTACACCACTTCCACACAATACGTGTAAACATGCCAAGTGGATGGTTCTATTCTACTAAAGCTCTCAGACAGCTTATGGATGTATGGGAGAAGTGGGGTAGTGGTATTACGAACTTCCACGGATCAACTGGAGATATAATTCTTCTTGGTACAAAGAGTGAATACTTACAGCCTTGCTTCGAAGATATGATGAAATTGGACCCACCATTCGATATTGGTGGTTCTGGTTCAGACTTGAGAACTCCTTCAGCATGCATGGGTCCAGCTCTCTGTGAATTTGCATGTTATGACACTCTACAAATTTGCCATGACATAACTATGGAGTTCCAGAATGAATTGCACAGACCAATGTGGCCATACAAGTTCAAGTTTAAATTCTCTGGCTGCCCCAACGACTGTGTAGCTGCTAAGGCAAGAGCAGATTGTGCAGTTATTGGAACTTGGAAGGGCGAAATACAGATTGATCAGGATGCAGTTAAAGAATATGCAGAGTGGATGGACATAGAAGAGGAAGTAGTTAAGCTTTGTCCAACTGGAGCTATAAGCTACGATGCAGAAAAGAAGGAAATCAAGATTGACAACTCAAATTGTGTAAGATGTATGCACTGTATAAACAAAATGCCTAAGGCTCTCAAGCCGGGTAAGGAGAGAGGAGCAACAGTTCTTATTGGTGCTAAGGCTCCATTCGTAGAAGGTGCAATAATAGGATGGGTTGCTGTACCATTCATACCGGCTGATGAGCTATTTGACACACTCTGTGAAATAGCTGAAAAGATCTGGGAATGGTGGGACGACATAGGCAAGTTCAGAGAGAGAGTAGGAGAACTAATATGGAGAAGAGGTATTGGAGAATTCTTGAATGTTATAGGACAGGAAGCTGATGTAAGAATGATCAAGCATCCAAGAACTAACCCGTTCATGTTCTTCAAGGAAGAAGAACTTGTAGAATCGGAAGTTGTTAAGAAGCTTAAGGAGAGGGGTATGAAGTGGAGATCATTTGAATATGAGGGGGAGGAGATTTAAATGCAGCAGCAGGAGAAACCTCCTTGGTGGAAGACTGATTTTGGGCCACCATACTTTAAAGATTTAATGCACCCTGTATTAAAGAAGAACTATGGAAAGTGGGCCTACCATGAAGTTATAAGACCGGGTGTAATAAAGAGAGTGGCTGAAAGTGGAGATGTAGTTTACGTTGTAAGATTTGGTACCCCAAGACTTATAAGCATCTATACCATCAGAGAGCTTTGTGACATCGCAGACAAGTACTGTGACGGTTACTTGAGATGGACAAGCAGACACAATGTTGAGTTCATATTGACTGATGAGAGCAAGATAGATGACCTTATAAAAGAAGTAGAAGAAAAAGTAGGATTTCCATGTGGTGGTACTTGGGACACTCCGAAAGGTAAGTATGGTTTAACTAACATAATACACACTCAGGGATGGATACACTGCCACACTCCAGCTATTGATGCTTCCGGTATTGTTAAAGCCATTATGGATGAACTCTATGAGTACTTCGTTGACATGAAATTGCCGGGATTGTGCAGAATAAGCCTTGCCTGCTGTGCTAACATGTGTGGAGCTGTTCACGCATCTGATATATCAATAGTTGGTATTCACAGAACACCACCACTCGTAGATGATGATGCAGTTAGAAGAATGTGTGAATTACCTTCAACTGCTGCAGCTTGTCCAACCGCTGCAATAAAAGTTAAGGCAAAGGAGAAGACACTTGAAGTTGATGGAGAAAAGTGCATGTACTGCGGTAACTGTTACACAATGTGTCCGGGTATGCCTCTATTCGATCCAGAGAATGACGGTGCTGCTATACTCTGTGCTGGTAAAGTTTCTGATGCAAGACATCCGCCAGAGTTATCTAAGGTAGTTGTACCATGGGTACCAAATGAACCACCGAGATGGCCAACTCTCGTAGAAAAGATTAAGCAGATATTTATGGCTTGGGCGAACAACGCTAAGAAGCATGAGAGAATGGTTGAGTTCATAGAGAGGATAGGCTGGGAAAGATTCTTCGAGCTTGCTGGACTTGAGTTCTCATGGCATTTAATTGACGACTTCAGAATACCCCCATTCATGTATGCATCATACAGAGTGGGAACACAGTTCAGATGGTAAAACTATTTATTACATTAGAATTACAGTATCAATGGTGATATAAATGGTTGAAATAACATATACAGAAGAAGATAAACAAAAAGTGCTTGAAAAATTGGATCAGAAGCTATGGAAAATAAAAGACCTTGCAAAAGTTCTTAGAATGAACAAAAAAGTTGTACAAAAAATAGTTATGGATCTAATAGAGGAGGGCAAAGCGGCCTACTGGTCTTCTGGTTCAACAACGTATTACGCAACTCCAAGATACATCGAAGAATATGAAAAGAGGAGAGCTGAAGGTTAACTTTTTTCTTAATTTTTAAGTTTTTTGAACTTATAAATCAAAAGGTTTAAATTGAGTTTGCTTTGATTTTAATTGGAGGTGGTATAGGTATGGTGAACATAGTTGTAGATCATGACAAGTGCGATGGCTGTGGTGAGTGTATTTCTGTTTGTCCAGAAGATGTTTTTGAACTAAATGAAGAAGGAAAATCTGTACCAGTTAACATGGAAAATTGCTCTGTTTGTTGCTCTTGTGTTGAAAGTTGCCCAAATGAAGCAATCTCTCACGACGAATGTTAACTTAAGCTTTTAAATTTTTTATTAATCCAAAAATACTATATACCTTTTCTTTTTGAAAATTGGACATGAAAAAAGCCTTGATTTTGATGGTATTGTCTTTTGTACTTTTTACTTATGGATCTTACATTGGATTGGTCGTATTACCTCCAGCGGTTGAACCAATACTGCACAACAACTATAGAATACTGTTTTTCCACTTACCTTCAGCAATAACAGCCTATACAGCTTTTACAGTTACTCTCGTTATGGCTATTTTATACTTAATAAAAAGAGAGGAAAAGTGGGACATTATAGCTGTTTCATCTGCAAAAGCCGGATTTTTTATGATTACTGCCGCGTTGATAAGTGGATCCATATGGGCTAAAGCTGCTTGGGGTGCTTACTGGAATTGGGACCCAAGAGAAACAACTGTTCTTATATTATGGGCAGCTTACGCAGCCTACTTTGCAATCAGATCCTCTATAGAAGATCCAGCAGAAAAAGCAAAAGTTTCATCAATATTGGCTATATTATGTTATACAACAATTCCATTAAGCTATCTTTCAGCTAAGATGTTTTTTTCGTTGCATCCAACTACACAATCTCTACAAATTGGTTTTAATGTAGGAAGGGCATTAGGACCAATGATACTGTCCTTTTTGTTGATGTACGTATCTTTCTTGATATTGGATGTAAAATTAACAAAACTTGAAATGGAGGTGGAGTATGAGTGATTTTGTAGCTGTATTTGAAGCTGTAATGGTTGTAATGGTGTTAGTTTTCCTTATGTTTTTGATTACATTGAAAAAAGCTATGGATATAGAGAAAAAACTTAAGTGAGGTGGTTCGTTGCCAATATCGACGAGACCAACGAAAAAAGACGTTTGGGAGTGTATTTTGGCTCTATTTTTGTGTACTGTTGGGGATTTGATTACTGGTCTCGTCATGGGGCACAATTCTTCAATTTTTTTACTTCTTCCAGCGCTGATTATATTAATTCCTCCAAGTGCTGGTTTGAGAGGTAATGTATTCTCATCTCTTGGTTCAAGGTTAAGTTCCTACTTACATACTGGTAGATTAATTCCATCTTTTAAACCAAACAAGTTACTTAATCAAAATGTGCTTTCTGCTTTATTTTTACTCATGTTTTTTGGATTTATTGATGGCTTTGCAGCATCTATAATCGCATTTTTACTTAAAATAAATAAAAATTTTTTAATAACTACTGTTAATTTAATTCTTGTAGCTGAGATTACTGCTTTCATTTCCTTTAGTATTTTAGTTCCAGCAACGATCTTGGTTTCCATAGGCAGTTATAGATGGGGTTGGAATCCTGACCATACAACTATACCAATAGTAACTTTGTTTGGAGATATGGTAACTTTACCAGTATTGTTTGCAGCAACTTTGTTTGTGGTAAAAGTTAGTTTTGAAGAGAAAACTTTTGCTTTGATTATTATTTTTCTAACAGTGTTTGTAGTTTTAAACTACGTAAAATCGGATGTTGGAAGAAGGATAGTGTTGGAAAGCTTACCAATACTCGCAATATGTGTTGTTCTTGATTTTGGAGCTGGGACTATACTTGGAGATAAACTTGATAAATTTATAGCAACTGCCGGACTTTTAACGTTAGTCCCAGCCTTTTTAGAGGATGGGGGATCAATTGGTGGTATATTGGCTGCTCGTTTCTCGTCATTACTGCATTTGGGTTTATTAGAGCCAAAAACAAAACCAGATAAGGATGTATTTTATACTTTTGCAGTTATGCATTTGGTAGCAGCATTCATGTTTACGATGGTTGGTATTTTTGGATACACTATTAACATTTTACTTCACATTCCAACAATATCTTTGCCAAGAATGGTTCTTGTAAGTTTAGTAGCTGGGCAATTAATCATGTTTATAATAGATACTATGGCTTACTACTTTTCAGTAATTTCTTTTAGAAAAGGTATTGATCCAGATAATGTAGGGATACCAATAATAGCATCTTTCATGGACATTGCCGGTACTGCATGTTATGTAGTGGCATTAAAAATACTGGGGGTGATATAATAATAGTATCTTTAATATCTGCTGGTATAGATTCACCCGTTTCAAGTTATCTATTAATAGAACACAATCCCATTTTTTTGCATTTTAACCAAAAAAACTCGGAAAAATATGTAAAAGAAATAATTAAAGTTCTCGGTTCAGGTTTTAAACTGTTTGTTGTAGATCATGAAGAGCTTATGGAGATAGTTCTTTCTTACTCTACCAATGATGATGTGTGTGTCTATTGTAAATCTGGAATGCTGTTGTTTGCGGAAGAACTCGCAAAGAAATTTGGATGTAAAGCCATAGTTACTGGTGATAGCTTAGGACAGGTTGCAAGTCAAACTATACTGAATTTAAAATCTGAAGAGTCACTCTTGGAAATACCTGTAGTTAGACCACTTGTAGGAATGGATAAAGTTGAAATAGTAGATATAGCTAAAAAAATTGGTACCTACGATATTTCAATAAAATTTAAAGAAAAATGTCAATACTCTCCAAAACATCCAATAACTAAGGGGTGTAATATTCATCCTGATTTTGGAGATATGGTTAAAAAAGCAAAATTTAATGTTAGGACGTTCTCACTTTGAACAACCTTAAAAATTTTTGAGAGCTAAATTTAAATAACCATTAACTTTTGCACTTAAAAGGAGGTGAAAGACATGGCAGAAGAACGTGTAGTTTACGTAGGTAACAAGCCTGTAATGAACTATGTGCTTGCAGTATTGACACAGTTCAATGAAGGAGCAAGTGAAGTTGTTATAAAGGCGAGAGGTAAAGCTATAAGTAGGGCTGTCGATGTTGCAGAGATAGTCAAAAACAGATTTATGCCTAATGTAGATGTCAAAGATATAAAAATAGATACTGAGGAGCTAATGTCTGAAGGTAGAACTGTTAATGTTTCTACAATAGAGATTGTGCTTGCGAAGAAAGATTAATTTTCTACTTTGTTTTTTAATTCTCTCTATTCTTTATTGATCTTTATATAAATTAAATTCTTTCTTATAATTTAAATTTTTAATTGCATCTTCACAGACTTTTTCAGCATCCTCATACATTTTGAGCAATTTTTTACCGTTTTCAGTTAAAGTCATTTTACCTCCTCCTTTACCGCCTCTCTCTCTTTCTACTATTTTAACTCCAGTATTTTCTTCTATTCTGTTTATATACATCCAAGCAAACCTATAGGACATTCCCACATGTTTGGCTGCTTTAGAAAGCGATTTGTACTTTTCTAAGGCCTTAAGTATTTCGGCTCCACCTTTTCCCAATACATGTTTTCCATCTTTTTCTATCCATATTCTACATTTTATTTCCATACTAAATTATCTTTTAAGTTAAAACGTTTAACCTTTACTGTTACATTCTCTCCAGAAAACAATTCTTATAACTCCAAATATTATCAACGTTAGAATTATCAGCAAAACTGCGATTGGTTCAGCAGAATTTAGACCTTCACTTAAATATTTGTCGTATATCAATGTTGAAGCTACAAGTGGGTAGTAAGCCAAAATTACTATTGCACCGAACTCGCTCACAGCTCTTGCCCAAGCTACAATTGCTCCAGCTATTATACTTCTCATAGAGAGCGGTAAAGTTATTGTAGTAAATGCTTTAAAGTCATTTGCACCAAGTGTTCTGGCTACGTCCTCAAGTCTTTTATCAACTTTGGCAATACCTTCTCTAACACTATTTAGAAAAATTGGAAAAGAAACAAAAAACATAGCGGCTACAATTCCCGAAAATGAATCCACGAATTTCACTGGAGAAAATTTTCCGATTAGACCACTATTGCCTAAGATTGAAAGTAAGGCTATACCAGCTACTGTATGGGGAATTACTGTAGGTAAATCTGCAAAACTTTCTATGAACTTTTTTACTGGGAAATTGTATCTCTCTAAGGAATATGCGAGTGGAATACCGAGTAAAATAGATATTGTTGTAGATGTTAGAGCTGCTAAGTAAGTTAGTGCAATTACATTCCAAACTTCTGTGTTTAAAATAGTAGAAATAAAGTTGCACAAAGACCTGTAACTCAATAACTGTGTAAATATTAAGTTCAAAGTTGGTAATGATATTGAAATTACTGCCAATACTGAAAAAATGTATAAAGTTATTTTGAAAGGCGATTTATTGTACATTTTATCACTCCATTGGTTTTACAAGAGGTTTTAGCTGGGGTGGTAAGTTGCTATAGTTTTCTGCAATAGCTGGTGTTATTGGTGTTTGCCCCAACTCTTTAAAAACTTCTGGATTTTTGAGTATCATTTCTACAAATTTTATTGCTAAACTCTTGTGTGGTGCATTAAGTGGTATTGTTAAACCATAAACTATCGGTTTACCTTTTATAACTTTACCGTTAGCAAGTATAACTTCAACTTTTGAATAGTAATTTTTGTATTTATTACTACCGAGATTGATTTGAGGTGGTAAGCTCACGTATCTAAGTTTAAACTGTTTGGCTACACTTTTATATAAAAACACATAATCCACATCTCCACTTTGTAACAAACTAATTAGTGACATTTCCATGCTTCTCATTTTTATTTTGCTTGTATTTACTTTCAAGTCGGTTGTTGGCGGCAGCTTAAGAATGTAAGTTCCATTTTTAAGGATAAACTTCATGTTACTATTTTTTTCAACGAGAGTTTTGTATATTGGTTTATTGTAGTATAAGCTGGCGAGCATCATAACCATTTGAGCTCTATACCCGCAAGGATCATCGTTTGGATTTGAAAACCCAATTCTAACATCAGGTTTTTCCAGTATTTTGTACCAATTTGAAGAATTTATTTCATTTGCATACTTGCTTTTGTTTGTATATACAATTACAATCTCATTTTTTGCAAATAGTACACACCAGTTTGCGTACTTTGGATACATCATTTTTGGTATTAAAGTATAATCGGCTGAAGCAACGACATCAGCCTTTCTATGCAAATCTGTGACCTTTCTAATAGTAGCTGCACTTCCAGCTGCTTCACAAAGAACATTTACTCCATATTTTTCTTTAAACATCTTAGCAAAAGTATTCATAGGTTTTGTTAGACTACCTGCATGAAAAACAATTACTTCTTTTTTTTGGGCACATCCAAGTGTACTTCCCGCCACTAAAATACACAGCATAATAAACACTAATGCCCTCATCGTTATGTATAGTTGATAATAACGATTTAAATTTTACTGTGCATTGCAAAAAATCAAAAAATAATATATAACCCAACCAATTTTTACGGTAAAAGTGGTAATGAAGTTCAGGATAGAGGTGATAAAAAATAGGAGGTGTTTGAATTGTTTAGTGCTGAGGGTTGGGCTTTGTTGCTAGTGCCAACTTTTCTTGCAATACTCGTTATGTTGATCTATGGTTTTTGGGATAAAATAACTGGGATGGAGTACTACGTTGATGAGGATGTACTTGGATATGATAGGAGGATGCTTGAAAAGTAAGAATTAGGAGGGAGTAACTTGGAAGGAATTCTTGCGGGAATAATTGTTTACCTTATAATTTTAATGGCAATAGGAATATGGGCAAACAAGTACACTGCAAGTGAGGATCAATACTTTGTGGGAGGCAGAAAAGTATCAATAATTGCAGCTGCTTTGAGTGATAAAGCAAGCGATTTTAGTGGATGGTTAATGCTTGGGTATCCGGGACAAGCATTTAAATCAGGACTTGGTGCTTTTTGGGCTGCTATAGGATGTCTTTTTGGAACTCTTGCTGATTATGTTTTTGTTGGACCAAGATTAAGAATATATTCTGGTAAGTTTAGAGCTATAACAGTTCCAGATTATCTTGAAGCCAGACTTATGGATAATACAAAGTTAATAAGAATTCTGGGAGCTCTTATTATACTTATATTCATGACTGTTTATGTTTCCGCACAGTATACTGCTGGAGGTAAAGCCCTTGCTCAAGCATTTAACATTAGCGTAAATGAAGGTATAATACTGACCGCAGTCGTAGTTATGATCTACGTACTTATGGGTGGATTTTTTGCAGTGGTTTGGACAGATGTTGTTCAAGCAATGTTTATGGTTGCCACGCTTGTAATCATGCCTATCTTGGCTTTGAATGCTCTTGGTGGGTTTGATAAAGCTACAATGGTAATTGCATCTTCATCACCAACACATCTTGACCCCTTTGGTGGAAAAACTGGATTGGCTGCAATTGTTTTTGCTATAGGTTATGCTTCTTGGATTGTAGGATATTTTGGACAACCGCATATTGTTACTAGGTACATGAGTGTTGATGACCCAAGAAAATTGAGAAGACCGGGTATATTTATAAGTGGAATATGGACTATAATTGTTCTTTGGGGAGCTTTCTTCTCAGGATTTATTGGATATGCATTGTTTAAAGCAGGTATTGTTAATGTAACTGACCCTGAGAGAATAATCCCCGCTATGGCTATAGCTTTAATGCCAAGTTGGTTAGCTGGATTTGTTATTGCGGGAATACTTGCTGCTATAATGTCAACTGCAGACTCTCAACTACTTGTTGCCTCATCTGCAGTAGCAAGAGATGTACTCCATATGGTATTTGGAATAGAGCTTGAAGAAGGAATAATGGTAAACTTGGGAAGAGTTGTAGTGGTCACTTTAACAATTTTAGCAGTATATTTGGCTATTAAAGGTGGAAAAATAGTATATGATATTGTAGCTACTGCTTGGGGTGGTTTGGCAGTAGGTTTTGGTCCAATATTGTTGCTAAGTCTTTGGTGGAGCAGAGTTACAAAAGAAGCAGGGATTGTTGGAATGGCCTACGGTTTAATATCTGAAGTCATTCTCGAATCTAAGATATACGGTTGGGCATTCAATCCTAAGGCGCCCGGTATATTTGGAGCAATAGGTGCAAAGTTAACTGGAGTACCAGTTTTCTTCGTCAACTTCTTTATAACACTTGGAGTAATAATCGTTGTAAGTCTTTTGACCAAACCACCTAAGGATATCGTTGAAATGCATAAAACTTTATTCAGAAAAGTTCCAGTGAAGGAAAGATCTATGAGTCCTGCAGAAAATGTAGCAGCTTTTGCTAAGGAGATTGGTTTAATATCTTAAAAATTTTTTTAAAAACTGGTAATAAGTTTGTGTAACTTTATATCAGAGAAATTTAAATACTCTATTCGTACTCTTTTAGCAGGATGATAAAAGTTTACTTTCCAGATGGACATTTGGAAAAACCAGTTTGGGATTCACTCGTTGAAGCAGGGTACAAGTTACACAAAAGTAAGAGAGGTTACATGATCAGTGTAGATCACCCTGAGATTGTATTTAAGCAAGTTAGACCGCAAATAATGCCTTTCTATGTAATGATGGGTAAAGGAGATGCTGGATTTACGGGTGAGGATATACTTGAAAACTCAAAACTTAGATACAATTTGGACAATGTAATTGTCGTTGAAAAACTACCTTTAAGGCCGACAAAACTCGTAATAGCTGTATGTGAAGAAGTTTATCCTGATGTTAAAAGTATTGAGGATTTTAAACAAGTGGTTGGAAATAAGACAGTTATGTTTGCTTCTGAATTTCCAGAATTAGCTAAGAAGTATGCTGAAAGTGTGGGGTTAAATGCTGTTGTCTTTGACCCAATTGGTAAAACTGAAGCGGCATTGTTACCCCCAGAACCAGAGGCAGATCTAATACTTGAAGTAACAGAATTTGGAACAACTTTAAGAGAGAACGGATGCAGAATTATAGATGTTTTTAAGGATCCTGTTTATTCAGTTTTTATTGCTAACAAAAAATCGTATGAAAATCCAGAAAAGAAAGCTTTAATGGATAATTTAATAACAGATGTAAGAGAGGTACTTTCATCCAGAAATCTTGTTAGCTTATTATTCAATGTACCTGACGAAAAAGATATACCTGCAATAAAGGAATTTTTGGTAAAGGAGGGTTTCAATCCTACAATTTCTACATTGGCGGGTGGTGGAGTAGCCATGCATATAATACTTGATAGAGCAAAAGTAAAATTCCTTAAACCAAAGTTAAGAGAGCTTGGTGCAAGAAGGATAGCCACTTCTCCAGTTATAACGTTTGGTGATTAATTTTTTAAATATCTATTATCAAAAAAGCTTTGTAGTAGTCATTTTTATCAACTTTAAATTTATGTAGTGTTATAGCTTTTGGCTCTACTTTTACAGCTTCATCTTTCAATTTACCACCTGTAAGTTTTCCTATTACATTTTTTCCATTTATTTTTACTTCTGCATCAACTACTCCAAAGTGTTCAGCATCAAATAAGTATAGTAGTTCATTCATCCAATCGTAAAGTAAATATTCTACAGCCTTTACACTATCCTCTTCCATTTTTAATTCAATTTTCCTTGTTTCTTTTTCTTCCAACTTTTCGGGAAATATGAATGCATCTCTAAAAGCTAAGGTAGCATTTCTTAGTAGCTCTTCCACAGTTTTTCCGTAAATTTCCATAGCTATATCTGCTGTGTGTTCGATAAATCTGTATCTCATAATTTTGTTTTTGAACTTATCACTATATCTTAGTTTATGTAAATTATTAAAAATGGAAAAAATCTTATTGCTTGCTACCAATGAACAAACATGAAGTTCGGTGTGGAATTCGTACCTAATATAAAACCTTACGAAATAGAATTTTTATCTAATGTAGCTGAAGATACTGGTTTTAACAGTGTATGGATAACTGACCACTACAACAACAGAAACGTTTATGCAATTCTTAGTTTACTTGCATTGAGAACAAAAAAAGTCAATCTTGGCATTGGTGTGGCAAATCCCTTTACAATTCATCCGGCAGTTATAGCTTCTGCAGTAGCTACAATTAATGAGATAAGCTATGGAAGAGCGATACTTGGGATAGCTGCAGGAGATAAAATGACACTTCAAAGACTCGGTATTGATTGGCATAAACCCCTCAAAAGAGTTAAAGAGGCTGTAGAAATAATAAGGGGTTTAACATCTGGAAAGAGAGTGAGTTACTCTGGAGAAATTTTTGAAATAAAAAACGCTGGATTAGATTATGATGTAAATCCCTACCCAATATATATAGGGGCCCAAGGCCCTAAGATGTTGAATCTTGCCTCAAAAATAGGTGATGGCGTTTTAATTAATGCATCTCACCCTATTGATTTTAAAGAGGCTTTTAAGTGTTTTGAAGAATTAAAAGATGGATTTGACGTGGTAGCCTATACATCTCTAAGTATCGATAATGATAGCAGTATTGCTAAGGAAGAAGCAAAGATAGTTGTGGCATTTATAGTTTCGGGTTCTCCAGATATTGTTTTAGAAAGACATGGTCTAAAAGAAAAAGCTGAAAAAGTTAGAAATGCTCTTAAGAAAGCTTTTTCTGGAGGAGATTGGACTGATGTAAAAAAAGCTGTTGACGATGAAATGGTTGAAGCTTTCTCCATAAGCGGTACGCCAAGTGAAGTTCTTGATAGGATAGAGGAACTTAGAAAAGTTGGAGTTACACATTTAGTTGCAGGTAGTCCCATAGGCGTTGACAAGGTTAAGGCAATTAGGTTGTTTGGTAAAAAAGTAATATCTGCAATTCATGAACAATAAATTTATAGGGCTTCACTCGACTATGGTGATACCGTCCTCTTTTTTTAACTTAATAGCATTCTCTACAACATCCTCAAAACTGTCATCGTGACTTATTACAAATATTTGGTTAAATCCTTCAACTCTTGATATTTGGTTGGCTAAATTCCTCCTTCTAACTTCGTCCATGTTTTGGGTGGGCTCATCAAAAAACGCAATGTTCGTAGAGGATAGAACTTTTAGTAATGCCAATCTTACTGCTATTGCTGCACACATTTGCTCTCCACCACTCATTTGAGAGAAATCAATTTCTCTGCCTCTATAAATTGCTTTTATTGAGTAGTCATTAGTCCATCTTATTTCCCATGAATAGTCGTTCATTAGTTCGCAAAAAATTCTATTAGCCTCAATTGAAACAGCATCTGTATATGCACGAGTTATCTCTGGAATTGCCTTCTTAAATATCTCTCGCAAATCTTTAATAAATAAATATTTCTTTTCCGCTAACCTTTTTTTGTTTAAAACTTCTTCAAGCCTCTTCTCTTCTTTCTCAAGCTCAAGAACATCTTTTGTTAGAGATTCTATTCTGTTTTTTATTTCATCCAACCTACCTTTTAACTGGAAGTAAGATCTTCTAAGATCCTCAAGTTTCTTTTTAATTCTTTCATATTTTTCATCTGAAAACTTTTTATTTATATCATCAATTTCTTTTTTTATTTTTATATATTTCTCCTCTAAGGCTTTTTTCTCCTCTATTTTTTCTTTTAACTTACTTTCAATTTCATCTCTTTCATTTGCAATAGTTTTTAGAGAAACGTACTCATTCAGTATAGGTTTTAGTTCCTTTAATTTTTCTTTGTTCTCAACTATGTTTTGCTCTATAGCCTTTAGTTTTTCATTTACTTCTGGAAGTTTTTTTATTTCTTCTCTTAAACTTACAATTTTCGATTTTAAGTTTCCAACTTCTTCCAACATTTCTTCTTTTTGTTTTAATCTTTCAGATAGTTCTGCAAATCTGTTACTAGATCCCCTAACTTTATCAAACTCTTCTTTGACTTTGTTAATTTTAGATACTTTTCGTTCTAAAATCTCTAACTCCTTTGTAATTTCTTTTAACTTTTCCTTTTTCTCTTCAACATCCTTTTCAAATTCTTCTATATATGACAATTCCAATTTCAAATTAGACAGTTTATTTTCCAAAGCCTTTTTAGCTGATAAAACTTTTTCCAATTTAGCTATATTCGCTTTTAAAACTTTTATTTTTTCCACTTCTTTTTCCAATTCTTTCTTCTTTTTTCTACCTGCCTCAGCAATTCTTTTACATTCCTCTCCAAGTATTGGGCATATACCTTTTAACATCTCTTTTAATTGCTCTTTATCAAGTTTTAGTTTCGTTTCTAATGCATAGTATGCTTTTACAGTTTTCTCTTTTTTATCTTCCAAATCTTTTAACTTATCGAGTTTTTCTTCCAAATTTTTAATTTCATTTTTAATTATATCTTTATTTTTAATTTTCTCTATTTTTCTATCAATTTCTTTTTTCAAAATAGATTTTTGATTTAATAATCCTTTAATTCTTTCTTCGGCAACCCTCAGTTTTTTTAATTGTTCATCAAGCTCTCTTTCAATTTTTGCAAGCTCTCTCAATTTTTCAACTTCAGCTTTTATTTCATTTATATCTGAAACTTTTTCTTCTAAATCAGATAATCTTTTCTTATATTCCTCTAATTTTTCTTTTTTTATGTTTAAATTATGTAGCTCGGAAATCAGTGTGTCCTTTAATTTAATAAGTTTGTCTAGTCTTTCTTCTATTTTTTCTCCTTCGATTGCTATAGGCTTCAATTCATTTAATTTTTTCTCAGCTTCTTTCGCTCTTTCAAATCTTTCTTTTAACTCTTTTAATTTACTTTCAATCGATTCAATCTTATCTTTTGTTAGTTCAAAATTTAACTTATAATTACTAATTTTTTCTTTAAATTCTTCTAATTTTTTATATTTTACTTCGTACATTTTTATTTGATTTGAAATCTTGTTCATTTCTTCTTCTATTTCCTCTTGCAGTTTTCTTAATCTTTCAAGTTCAATTTTTTTGTTTCTTAAATTTTCAACTTTGTTTCTCAGTTCTACCTCCTCAATTGCAGTTCTATCTATTTCTTCTTTTATCCAGTTTTCATAATCTTTGCTTTTTTCGTAAGCTTTTCTGTAGCTTTCCACTCCAATTACTGGGGAAAATGTAGCTTCTCTAACATTTGGAGGATTTAAAAATTGAGAAGTCATCATTCCCTGTTTAACTCCAATTACATTATCAAACATAGTTTTTGGATCACTCTCAAATTCAAAGTTCTCTTTTATCCAACTCAGAACTTCATTTTCTCCTTCTGCAACTCTTCCAAGTTCAACATCTTCCACATAGTATTCGGCTGTTCTATTCTCTTCTATTTTTCTTACTACTCTATAAACTCTATCGTCTTTTCCTTTTAGAGTTATTCTTATTTCACCTTTCTTTTCACCTCTTCTTAAAAATTCACCGATTCTCTTGTATGGTTTTACATTAAAAAGAGCGAATCCTATTGCTTCTATAATTGTTGTTTTTCCAGCTCCATTTTCTCCTAAAATAGCATTTACTCCTTCAGTAAACCTTATTTTAGTATCTACATGGCTTTTAATGTTTACGAGTCTTATTTCTAAGAGCATAAGCCTTCCTCCAATCCCAAACATCTTCTTCTGTTTCCTCCTTTTCTTTCTCCAACTTTTCTATTTCTTTTTCTGTTTTTGACTTAACTTCTTCTTTTACTTCTTTTTCAGATACTTTTTTTCTTTGTTCTGAAAACAGAATACTTTCAATAAACTCATCTACTCTTTTTAAATCAAATTTACCGCAAAACGCATTTTTTAAAGTTATTATTTCCTCGCTAATATCTCCATATTTATAATTCTCTAATATTTGAGATATTACATAAGATTCTATATCTTCTTTCTTAAAGGACTTTATTGGTGTAAATTCATTGAAAATTTCCCATTTAATTTTTAGTGCTATGGGTGAAACGTTTGATAGTATTTTCTTTATTTCATCATCGCAGAGCAGTTTTTTTATATCTCTACTACATTTTATATTTATATAAACTACTGGTCTTTTAATTTTTACTTCTGAAAGTTTTCTTTTAAAATTCACAACATCTTCTTCACTCTTCAATTCTGAGTCTAAGATTAGAAACTCTCTACCTTTTACTTCTACTAAGTTTGATTTTACTTCTTTATCCCATTCAACTATAAAAAATCCTCTTTTAAATTTTAATTCAGTTATATCGCAAACTTCAAGGCTACCGGGGTTGTGTATCTTCCCTTCTACAAAACTCTTGTGAATATGTCCAAGAGCTATGTAATCTGCATTTATCTTATGAAATCTTGTTGATGGTATGCAACCATATATTTTTACATAACCTTCGACTCCAGCATGTGCCGTAAAAATTGTAAGACCATTTTTTAGCCTTTTAATCTTCTTAGAATACATATCTAAGACTTTTTCAGTCATAGAACCGTAGTATTTCATTCCGTATATCCTAACACCAATATCAAGGTCTATATATGCTCCACTTTTTCCATCCCATTCCTCAACAACTATATCCTCTTCAAACCTTGGTTTTAAATTTACAATCAATCCTTGTTGAGATAAGTAATCGAGCCAGGAGAAAGTCTCTTTAAAGTAAGCGGAATCATGATTGCCCTCTACAGCTATAACAGGTATTTTTTCTTTTTTTGCAACTTCAAGCACTTTTATTGCCTGAGTTAATGTGAGAGGATCCATTTCGCTTTTTTTATGAAATAAGTCTCCAGCAATTATTATAAAATCTACTTTTTCAGCTACTGCTTTTTTTATGGCTTTCATAAATGCCTGTGCAAAATCTATAGCTCTCTCATCACTACCATACTGCTTATATCCAAGATGTATGTCTGCCATGTGTGCAAATTTAATCATCAAAAATATTCTGTTTTTAAAGGGGTTTTTAATTTATCGCTAAAACTTTATTACTTTCATAACATCGTGTTTGGTGATTATTCCTAAAATCTCTTTTTCCTCACATACTATTACTGCTGGGCTGTTTAGAAGAAGTTTTGATATTGTATTAAGGCGTTCATGTTTTGGAACTATAGGAAATGGTGGTTCCATACATTCTTCAACTCTTGTTTTGCCAGCATTGGTTCCCTTTTCAAGCATTATTTTAACAACGCTACTTTCAGTAATACTACCAACTATTTCATCCTTTTTTACTACCGGCATTTGTGAAATATCATGTTTCATCATCGTTTCTACTGCATCTATAAGCTTTGCTTTAGCATTGATTATTTTTACGGGATAATTCATAATTTTTTCAGCATTTATCGCTTTACCTTCTACTTCTTCAAGAACGTTAAATATTTTCCTTATTAATGATAACTTTGGATCAAAATCTCCAGATTCTATTCTTGCTATCAGTGGTTGACTAACTCCAACTAATTCAGCCAATTTTTTTTGAGTTAATCCAAGTCTTTTTCTTTTTATTTTGATCATTTCAATTTCGGGAAACATTTATGAAATTCACAACTCATTGGTATTAATAGACTTAACGATATTATTCTAATTACCAATTTTTCATTTTAATAATTTAGAATAATTTTATAATCTACAATTTTGTTTTGGTAATTTAACAGTAAAATGGTTTTTGTCCAAAACACTGGTAAAACCTAATTTAAATTTTTGAGAAGTTAGAATTTTCCTTTTTTTATTTCTAAAAATCGAAAGACTAAAATATACTATTATTTTAAAATCCTAATACCCGGAATGGAGGGGTGACAATGAAAAGTAAGTTGTTTGTGTTGTTAATATTGGTTGTATTGGTATCTGGATTCGTTGCTGGATGTGCTCAGCAACAAAAGGCAACTCCTGAAACTACACCTACTGCTACGCCAACTGCAACTCCAACTGTTGCACCTACTTCAACTCCAACACCCACTCCAACTGCTACTGAAACTGTTAAAGCTGCAACTTCCAGCTCTAACGCAAAAGTTAACTGTTTACTATGTCACACTAAAGCCGCAGATTATCAAGCTCACAAAGATCCAAATGGATGTACTAAGTGTCATGGAAGTGATCCACACAAGATACACTGTGGACCGGGAACTATAAACTTGCAGTGTTCTGTTTGCCATGGTACTGGAACACACGTTCATATACCAAAAGCTCCGAATGGTGGATCACCGTGTATGCTCTGTCACAATCCAAAGAACCCCGTTAAGCCTGTTACAAACTACGTAGAAGTGCACTTGCCTAAGGGGGTTTACTGTACAGCTTGCCACACTCAGCCAATAGCTCAGCTGCACAGCGCTGCGGATCAGTATGTAAATAAAACTACGCCAATTCCAGTTTATGAGCCAGTAACTGGAAAACTGGGACAAATTTAAGCCTATGAGATCTATTATTTTTTTAATTGTTATTACTTTAACCTTAGCTGTAGCTTTAAGCATGTGTGTTCAAACAGAAAAAGTAAATCCAAATTTGACAACTAACAAAAGTGTGGTTAAAACACCCGTTAAAACACCAACTCCAGTTACAATCAACAAAGTAAACAAAACTTCAAGTAAAACTATTAAGGCTGCTATAACTAATGTAACTAAACCCATAGGTGGAGAATGTCTTGATTGCCACTACAATCCAAAAACACAGTATATACCGCAGGTAGATAAAATTCCAGGACATTTAAATGCTACAAAGTATTGTATCTATTGCCACGTTCCAAATGTAAAACACAAAACTAAGAAACAAATTGATCAGTATTTAGCAGCTTTACATCACAATACGACTTGGGCTAAAGAAGGAAAATGTTCCTTATGTCACAAATCAATTTCTACGGAAAATATGAGAGACTGTGGAGCTTGCCATGGTTATCCAAATCCAGTCTCTCCAAGCCACGGTAATGTTTTTATCATTCACTCTCCAAAAGGTGTAGATTGTCAAGATTGCCACGGTCATGACTTTATACTAATACACTACTACCACAAGCCATTCCCGCCGCAGTTTCCAATACCTACTAAATAATTTTCTCTACTTTTATTTTATTTTTAGTTAAAAGAGCGGTTGTAACTCCTACACCTCTTACTTTTTTTCCACTAAAACTCCCGTTGTATATACTTTTTACTCCGCAGGAGGGGCTAAAATCTTTTAAAAATGCAATTTTTGCGTTTGTAATTTTGCATATTTTTAATGTCATCTTGGCCCCTTTAATGAACACATCAGTGACATCTCTACCACTTTCGGTCATTACCTTGGCTCTATTTGATAGAACATCAAAACCATCACCGCCTACAATTTCACATTTCTCTCTTGGTGTTGGCAATCCCGAGAGCTGTTCTGGACAAACTGGTACTATAAGGTACTTACTTTTTAAATTCTCACTTAAATCTACGAAGGCTTTACCGTCGTATCTACACGCCAATCCAAGAAGGCAAGAACTAACTATGCAAACTTTCATAAAAATATTTAGATTTTTATAAATCTTACAATTACATTTTCAAATTTTTCATCTAAGTCGATAATGGCTCCTCTACCATTCATTATTGTTCCAAGTTTTACAATCAAAGTATCTCCTGCTTTTGCAACACCTTCGTATTCATGTATGTGAGCACATATTAGTATCTTGGGTTTTCTTTCAATCATCCAATCTTTAACAGCTGTACTTCCTACAGATTTTCCAGCAATCCAATCAAAGTAACCGTAGGGTGGCGTATGTATTACAGCTATATCACATTCAAACTCTTTTAACATTTCCTTTAATTCATTTTCTTCCAATTCAAAGGGCGTGTTGAACGGTGTAGGATTACTTCCGCCAACACCACCAATCTTTATGTTGTTTACACTAACAACTTTACCGTGTATTGATATTCCCTCATTTTCCAGAAAATCTAAAACCTCTTTGACATCCATATTACCGGGAATAGCTAAGATTTTTGCATTTGGAAAGTAATCTCTTAAAGTACTTACAGATTTTTTAGCAAAATCCACACCATCAGCATTTGTGAAATCTCCTGCCACTATAACAACATCTACTTCCTCATTCACTTTACCAAATTCTCTATTATGTATATCCGCTATTGCAAGTATTTTCAAGCTATCACCTCCAAAAATTATTTGTTTTTACTGTTAAAAAAACTTAACATACTTTCCCAGTACTTAGTGCTTTGAGTAATTTCTCCAACCAAATTCTCCTTTACATACTTTTTAGCCTCCTCTAAATCGTAGTTTCCAAGTAACCACATTAGTTTTACAAGAGCAACTTCTGGTAACATGTCTTCTCCTTCAATTACTCCCGCTTTTAGCAAGTATCTCCCAGTATCATAAACTCTATCGCACACTCTACCCCATATACATTGTGACGTCATAATTATTAAGCAATCTTCCGATATTTTTTTGATTACATCTATCCACTCTGTAGAAACGTGCCCCAATCCAGTACCCTCTAAAACAAATCCCTTATAGCCTTTACCATAATAGTATTCCAAAATATCTGGCTTAAGTCCAGGGTAGAACTTTATTAAGACTACTTTTTCTTCCATTTTATCTTTTAGTTCTAACTCCCTTTCCCCTCTTTTAAATCTATCTTGAACGAACCATTCAATTTTCCTTTTCATGTAATCTATTTTTCCGAGAGGTATGAAATTTATTGATTTGAAAGCATCTCTTCTTGATGTGTGACACTTTCTAACTTTCACACCTCTATGTATATAGCAATAATCATCGCTTGTAGTTGCGTGCATAACCACTACTACTTCTCCAAGATCTGATGTGGCTGTTAGAGCAGAACAAATTAAGTTCATAGCAGCATCACTACTCGGTCTATCACTACTTCTCTGAGCTCCAACTAAAACGATTGGTTTTGGTGTGGATATCATAAAAGCTAATGCTGAAGCTGTATAAGCCATAGTATCAGTCCCATGTGTAATAATAACACCTTCGTATTTTTTTAATGCAGAATAAACGTTTCTTGCAAGCTCTATCCAGTGTTTAACATTCATGTTCTCACTTAATATGTTATAAAGTAATTCAGCATCAACATTACAAATTTCTGCTAATTCGGGCACGTCTCCAACTATTTCTTCTGCTGTGAATTGGCTTGTTACAGCTCCAGTTTTATAATCGACTTTACTCGCTATAGTTCCACCAGTAGAAATTATTTTTACATCTGGAAGCTCTGGATTTTTTGTTAGCGACGTCTTGCTTTCTATTTTTTCAATTTCCTCAATTTCCAGTATTTCATAGTCAAAAAATCCAACGTTGTATCCATTATCCAGTTTTAATACAAGAGACCCCGTTACAGATGGCATAACTATTCCTTCAAAAATTTTACCCTTAGCTTTAATTTTCACTTTTTTACCCGTGAGATCCATGATTTAACTGCAACTTACTGCTATATCTTCTTTGCCAATTTGATAAAATTCTCTATTATTTCTGGGTTTAACACTTCAGGATGAAATGATAAGCCATAGAAATCTTTTTCAACTACTTTAAAAGCTGCTATTTCATCGCATACGGATAAAACTTCAATTTTTTCATTTGGCGTTGAAACTGCAAGTGTATGTAGAAAATAAGCTTTAAATTTTTTAGATCTAATTATGGGATTTTTTTTGACAGTCTCTACTTCATAAACACCAATCTTTTCTATTTTTTCTAATTTTAGTGAAAAAACTTTTGCTAGCATTTGGTAACCCGCACAAATTCCAAGGTAAGATTTACAATCTTTAATCCATGAAAAATCTTTTTTTAGATATTCGTAATCTTTTAATGCAGTACCACACACAATTACATTTTTTAACTTACAATTTTCTATTTCTTCAAGTTTAACGACTTCTACTTCACTAAATCTTTTTGCTATTTCAACTATTGGTCTTACGAACTCTTCTTCGTGGAGTTTATGGGAGCATAATGAAACAACTATCGTAGTATCGCCTCCTTGATAATGAGGGTGGAATCGTATTCGTTATTTCTAACGACTTCAAATTTTTTTATTTCTATTTCTTTTTTAAATTCGGGCATGTATAAAACAAAAGTTTCGTATTCTCCTCCTTCTCCAGCCGGGTTGATGTATGATTTTATTTTTTCAATCTCTTTAACTATTTTTTCATCTATTATTTTTCCAAGAAATTTTTCACTTAGTCCCGCAACTCTAACAAACATGACTTTAAAGTTATTTTCCAAAATTTCTTTAAGTATAGATATTTCATCTCTGAGCCATAGTGGATTAAAACACCATAGATCCAATTCTTTACAAATCTTTTGAAATCTTGTAGCTTGGTAGGTTGATCTAATAGCCCCAGTAACAACGCCCTCTATACCCATTTCCTTTGCTTGGATCAAACCCTCTTTTAGAGAATTAATACTACTTTTTTCATCGTTAGTACTGTTAACAGTTATTATAGGAATTTCTAATGCTTTAGCTTGCAGTTCAGTTAGTTTGGCGTTTGGATAGTGAAAAATTTCACTTTCATCAGATTCTGGCTTGATTGAGAGTAAACACGATATTTCACAGTATTTTTTCGCTTTCATTAACGCTAAGTTCGAATCCTTTCCTCCGGAATATAACACACACACCTTCATTTCGTTACGAAATCCTGAAACTCCATAAAAACTTATTTAATACACTATTAATCTGTTTTGATTGACATGCCCGAGGATGAAGTTGTAACAAACTTAGATAAACTGTTGGGTGGTTTAAAATTTGAAACTACTGCGGAAATAGACGTACCTGAGAAGCTTATAGATCAAGTAATTGGACAAGATCATGCTGTTGAGATCGTAAAGAAGGCAGCAATTCAAAAGAGACATGTAATGTTGATTGGTTCTCCGGGTACAGGAAAATCTATGTTAGCTAAAGCGATGGCTGAATTATTGCCTAAGGAAGACTTGGAAGATATATTAGTTTATCCTAACCCAGATGATCCAAATCAGCCAAAAATAAGAACTGTACCTGCAGGTAAAGGAAAGGAGATAGTTGAAGCTTACAAACAAGAAGCTATGAAAAGAGCACAAGCAAGGAACTTCTTTTTAATAATGCTTCTTTCTTTTATCATCCTCTACTCTGCTTTGGAAGGACAGATGATCTGGGGAATTATTGCTGCTGCTATGTTATTCCTTGTAGCGAGATACATGATGCCCAAGGAGGAAAGAAACGTACCCAAGTTGCTTGTTAACAATGCAGATAAAAAAACTGCACCGTTTGAAGATGCTACGGGCGCTCATGCTGGAGCTTTGTTTGGTGATGTAAGGCATGATCCATTTCAGAGTGGTGGACTTGAGACTCCAGCCCACGAGAGAGTAGAGGCTGGTGCAATTCACAGAGCTCACAAGGGTGTTTTGTACATAGATGAAATCAACACTCTAACAATAGAATCTCAGCAGAAGCTTTTGACAGCTTTACAAGAAAAGAAGTTTCCTATTACTGGTCAGAGTGAAAGATCAAGTGGCGCTATGGTTAGAACTGAACCTGTGCCCTGTGACTTTATTCTTGTTGCAGCCGGAAACCTTGATGCACTGATGGGTATGCATCCCGCTTTGAGGAGTAGAATAGAAGGTTACGGTTACGAAGTTTATATGAACGATTCTATGCCAGATACTGATGAAAATAGAAGAAAACTTGTTAGATTTGTTGCTCAAGAAGTTGTTAGAGATGGTAAAATACCGCATTTCGATAAGTATGCCGTTGCAGAAGTAATTAAAGAAGCTAAAAGGAGAGCTGGAAGAAGAAACAGGTTAACATTAAGGCTTAGAGAGTTGGGCGGATTAGTTAGAACAGCGGGAGATATTGCTAGGAGTGAAGGAGCTAATGTTGTAACCTATAAACACGTTATAGCAGCAAAGAAAGTTTCAAAAACAATTGAGGAGCAGATAGCTGATAAGTACATTGAAAGAAGAAAAGATTACAGACTTTTCATGACTGAAGGAGAAATTATAGGTAGAGTTAATGGTCTTGCAGTAATAGGTGAGTCAGCTGGAATTGTTTTACCGATAATTGCTGAGATAACCCCCGCAATAAGTAAATCTGAGGGAAGAGTTATAGCTACAGGAAGATTGCAGGAAATTGCAATGGAAGCTGTAATGAACGTTTCAGCCATAATAAAGAAATTTACAGGTAAAGACATATCTAATAAGGATGTACACATACAGTTTGTAGGTACGTACGAAGGTGTTGAGGGCGACTCTGCCAGTATAAGTATAGCTACTGCAGTTATATCTGCAATAGAAGGAATACCTGTTAATCAGAGTGTTGCTATGACTGGTAGTTTATCTGTCAAAGGTGATGTATTGCCTGTAGGGGGAGTAACTCAAAAAATAGAAGCTGCAATACAGGCAGGACTAAAGAAAGTTATAATTCCAAAGGATAACATTGATGATGTAGTACTTGACGTTGAACATGAAGGAAAAATAGAGATAGTACCAGTTTCAAGAATAGATGAAGTACTGGAACATGCATTAGTGGATACAGATAAAAAGGAAGTGTTGTTGAAAAAGTTAAGAGAAATGTCTATTTGAATTTTATTGAAACTCCCTCTTTTTTGCAAATTTCGGAAATTCTGTTTTTTAGGTAGCTAATATCTCCTTTTTTTGCAGAAATTGGTATTATTTCGGCTTTTAACTTCTTTTTTGCAAACTCTATTTCTTCAGTTTTTTTATTTACTTTATCTATTTTATTTGCAGCTACTATTACATTTCTGCAAACTTCCTTGAGAAACTCACACATTTCAATATCTATTGGTATTTCACCTCTACTTTCCCATCTGTTTACTATTTCTCTAAATGAATGTATATCTATTACTTGCACAGCCAAAATTATGTTTTCTGCGTTGTTTTCTATGTAGTGTACTATGAAATCTTTAACTTTTTCACTGAATTCATAACTAATGCCCTTCATATATCCGTATCCCGGCAAATCTACTGCAGTTACATCACCGGCTCTATAAAAGTTTGGTTTTATTGTAGTTCCCGGTTTTTTACCTTTTTTAACACTAACTTTAAAAAGCTTGGAAAATAGTGTAGATTTACCAACGTTAGATCTACCAGCAAAAATTAAAAGATTATTTTGGCCAGAGCCCATAGTAAGCGTTCAATACTAAAACTAAAAAGCCTATTACAAAACCGAAAATCAAAATACTCTTCGGACTAATCTGTATTTGGGTTTTTTCTTCATCAAAATATCTCATTATTCCAGCCGAAGACATTAAAGGTGGAGTTTCACTCTTCTTTGGCATGATATCTTTTAACTTTTTATGATATTTAAAACTTGCTTGTAGGTTTTTAATGCCTATCCAGAAATTTTTATATTGAACTACAAATCTACTGATATTTGGGGGTGATATTTTGTCATCTGAGATTAGAGAAATTACAAGATTTGAGAGAATTGGTGCACACTCTCACATCAGGGGCTTAGGATTAGATGAGAATTTGAAAGCAAAACCCGTTGCAGATGGACTTGTTGGACAAATTAAAGCAAGAGAGGCAGCTGGAGTTGTAGTTAGATTAATTAAAGCAGGAAAAATGGCTGGAAGAGGAATTTTAATAGCTGGTCCACCGGGGACTGGCAAAACAGCAATAGCTGTTGCGATAAGTAAAGAACTTGGAAAAGATGTACCATTTGTTCATGTTTCTGCAAGCGAGTTTTACAGTACTGAAATGAAGAAAACTGAAGCATTAATTCAAGCAATAAGAAAGGCTATAGGTGTTAGAATAAAGGAAAGAAGAGAAGTTTTAGAGGGTGAAGTTGTAGGTTTAGATTACAATATGGTTCCAAATCCATACAATCCAACTCAAAAAATACCTGAATCAGCAACGTTGACTTTGGCAACTAAGGACGATAAGAAAACTTTCTCCATATCTGGCAGACTTGCAATGACTTTCATGTATCAGGGTATAGAAGTAGGAGATGTAATAATGATTGATAAAGAGACTGGCAGAGTGGCTAAGTTGGGTAAGACTGAAAAAACTGCAAAGAAATATGATATTGGCTTTGATGAGATAGTTGACGTTCCTTCAGGTAGTGTTGAAAAGGAGAAGGAGTTTACATATGTTGTAACATTACATGACCTTGATGAAGCTAACGCGAGGAGCGGTTCTTTCTTATTTATGTTAATGCCAAGTAAAGAAATTGACAACGAAATTAGAAATGCTGTTGACGAAAAGGTTAAGAGATTAGTAGAAGAGGGAAGAGCCGAATTGGTACCGGGAGTTCTTTTTATAGATGAAACTTATCTATTGGATATAGAACTCTTTGCTTTCATGAACAAAGCTATGGAGTCAGAGATGGCTCCAATAATAATACTTGCATCTAATAGAGGGTTTGCAAAAATAAGGGGGACCGATATTGTAGCTCCACACGGAATTCCCTTAGACCTTTTGGATCGCTTATTAATAATAACGACTGAACCATACAGAGAGGAAGAAATTAAGGTAATACTTGAGATAAGGGCAAGTGAATCTGGTGTAACTATTGAAAAAGATGCTCTTGAGTTATTAACACAGCTTGGAGTTAAAAACAGCTTAAGATATGCGATTCAATTATTAGCTCCGGCTTACGAATTTGCAAAACTTAGAAATTCAAGAACAATAACTCTTGAAGATGTTAAAAGATCTGCCGAACTATTTGTTGATGTAAATCAGAGCTCAAACTATTTAAAGAAATGGGAGGATAAGATGTTAATGTAATTTTATATATAATTATTTTTATTACCATTTATTAATTTATTCTATTTATTTTTAAAATAATTCAAATTCTTACTTATTTTTTTGTTTATTTTTTAAACAAAAATTATATATAATTTTAGAATACTCTACTTTTAAGTTAAAAATAGTTTAAAAAATAAACAAAAGGAAGAGGTGTGAGAAATGAATTTTATAGAGGGTATTTTGATACTTGCAATAACGGGAATTGGTGTTGGATTTGCAAGTGGACTACTTGGTGTTGGTGGTTGTTTTATAATGATTCCTGTGCAGTACTGGGTTTATACGAGTATGGGTATAAATCCAAAGCTCGCAATTTTGACTGCTTTTGGAACGAATTTAGCTGTGGTTTTTCCAACAGCAATAAGCGGTGCTTTAGGACATACGAAAAAAGGGGCAGTTCTATGGAAGGCAGCATTAGTTATGGGTATTACAGGTGCAATTGGAGCTATACTGGGGTCGATGATAGCAGCACATCTCTCAGCTAAAATTTTAAAGACTGTTTTTGGTTTGGGAATTCTTTTAGGAGCTATTAGATTGCTAACAGCTAAACCGCCAAAGGTTGAAGAAAAACCAAACGAGAATCCAATAGTTTTGTCAATTTGGGGTATTTTACTTGGAATAGTAACTGGAATTATTGGAATTGGTGGCGGAGTACTAATGGTGCCAGTTATGGCTGTAATTCTTAGATTTGGAATGCATAGAGCAGTTGGAACTTCTACAGCAGTAATGATATTTACATCTATTGGTGGACTTGTTGGTTATATAATCAATGGTTTAAATGCAGGAATCTTTGGAACTTACTCAATTGGCACTTTAATAGGATACTTCAATCCTGAGTCATGGTTGGCTTTAGCAATAACGAGTGTACTAATGGCACAAATTGGAGTTAGAGTTGCTCATTATTTGCCAGCAAAGAAATTAAAATTGATATTTGTTGCAGTTATGGTATATATGGCGTTAAAGATGATTGGTGTTTTTTCTATGCTAAATCTACCACTTTAAAAATTTAAAATCAGATGCGGGCTACCTCATCATCGCTAAGGCTCAGAATTGGATTCACTCATCATCTTTTTATACTTTTTTTCTTAGAATATATAAATTTGCTGAACCAAAAACTTTATATACTATTATACTAACTTAAGGTTAGTAACAAAAATGTCAGGTAGGTTGGTGATTGACATGAGTTCAGAGATGGCTGAGACTTTACTTGAAATACTTGGAAATGAAAGTAGAAGGAGAATACTTGCTTTACTCTCAAAGAAGCCATGTTATGTCAGTGAAATTTCATATTCACTTAAAATGGCACCAAAAGCTGTAATAGAGCACCTTGAAAAACTTGAAAAAGCAGGGATAATCAGGAGTTTTGAGGAGGGTAGAAGAAGATACTACTGTATTAACAAAAGCGTGAGAATAGAAATAACGATAGCTCCTCATATGTTTGAAACTTCCGTAATTACAGGTATAAACGGTGCTAACGTAAATAAAATTGCTAATGAAGTGAAAAAAATCATGGATATAAACTTAGATAAGACAAACTTCATTCAGCTAAGTAACGTCATAGAAGAAATCGAAAAAGTTCAGAGAGACATTTCTAAAATTCAGGGGATGATCAATAGAAGAATAAACGAGGCTTTTGATAAATTAACAAGGGAACTTAATGAAGAATTTAGAAGTGAGGTTGAAAGAGTAGTTATCCTTGGAATTAGCAAGGGGTTAAAAAGTGCTGAAGAAATAGCTGAGCAATTTGGTCTATCTTATAAAGACGTTAGAAAAACTCTCGAAAATTTGGAAAGAAGAGGTATCGTTACTAAGGCATTGTTAAACGATAAAGAAATATGGAGTTTAAAAATTTAAAATAATCAAAATTATATTTAAATATTTAAAATAACAAATTAAAAATAAAATAAATATGTAAAAATTGCGGGAGGTGTTTGAAATGGGTGATAAAAGTAGTGAAATCACACTTAGAGTTGCGGAAGCATACTATAGGGATGTTGGAAGAGGTATCGCGAGAATTGATCCTGAAGTAATGTCTAAACTTGGATTGCAGAGTGGAGATGTCATAGAAATAATTGGAAAGTCATCGGTACCAGCAATAGTTTGGCCAGGATATCCTGAGGACAGAGGTAAGGGTATAATAAGAATAGATGGTAGCTTGAGAAACAATGCAGGAGTAGGAATAGATGATAGAGTTAAAATTAGAAAAGTCGAAGCTAAACCAGCGGAAAAGGTAACACTGGCACCAACAGAACCAGTTAGATTAATGGGTGGAGAAACCTATCTGCTTAGATTGTTAGAAGGAAGGCCAATTATAAGGGGACAGAAAATCAGAGTAGAGTTGTTTGGCCATACGCTAACGTTCGTTGTAACTGCAACTAAGCCAGCAGGAGTTGTGATTGTTTCAAGAAATACCACCATAGAGCTTAAAGAAAAACCAGTGGAGGGGGTGGAAAGAGCAGTACCAAGTGTTACTTACGAAGACATTGGTGGTCTGAAGAGGGAGTTAAGGTTAGTCAGAGAAATGATAGAGTTGCCTTTGAAACATCCTGAGTTATTCCAGAGATTGGGAATTGATCCTCCAAAAGGTGTTTTGCTTTACGGACCACCGGGAACTGGTAAAACGCTAATAGCTAAGGCTGTAGCTAACGAAGTAAATGCACACTTTATCAGTATAAGTGGCCCAGAAATAATGAGCAAGTTCTATGGTGAAAGTGAGCAGAGATTGAGAGAAATATTTGAAGAAGCTAAGGAGAATGCTCCTTCAATAATATTCATAGATGAAATAGATTCAATAGCACCTAAGAGAGAAGAGGTAACTGGAGAGGTCGAAAGAAGAGTAGTAGCTCAACTATTAGCATTAATGGATGGACTTGAGGCAAGAGGTAATGTAATTGTCATAGCCGCTACTAACAGACCAGATGCGATAGATCCAGCTTTAAGAAGGCCGGGAAGATTTGATAGAGAGATAGAAATAGGTGTTCCAGATAAAGAAGGTAGAAAAGAGATACTTGAAATACATACAAGAGGCATGCCACTCGCAGAAGATGTAGATCTCGATGAACTTGCAGAATTGACCATAGGCTTTGTTGGAGCTGACTTGGAGGCTCTATGTAAAGAAGCGGCAATGCATGCATTGAGGAGTAGAATGGAGAAGGGAGAGATTGACATAGAAGCTGAAGAAATTCCTGAAGAGGTGCTTGAAAACTTAAAAGTTACAAGAAATGACTTCCTTGAAGCTCTAAAGAACATAGAACCATCTGCAATGAGAGAAGTGCTTGTAGAAGTACCAAATGTAAAATGGAGTGACATTGGTGGATTAAATAAGGCGAAGCAAGAATTGATGGAAGCTGTAGAGTGGCCACTCAAATATCCTGAGGTATTCAATGCAATTAACATCAAGCCTCCAAAAGGCATATTGCTTTACGGACCACCGGGAACTGGTAAAACTTTGTTAGCTAAGGCTGTAGCTAACGAAAGTAATGCCAACTTTATAAGTGTTAAAGGTCCAGAACTACTTAGCAAGTGGGTTGGTGAGAGCGAAAAGCACGTTAGAGAAATGTTCAGGAAAGCAAGACAAGTGGCTCCTTGTGTCATATTCTTCGATGAAATTGATAGCTTAGCTCCAAGAAGAGGTGGTAGTGCTGATAGTCATGTTACTGAGAGAGTTGTAAGTCAACTGCTCACAGAGCTTGATGGACTCGAAGAATTAAAGGATGTAGTTGTGATAGCCGCCACCAATAGGCCGGATATCGTTGATCCAGCTTTGTTAAGGCCTGGTAGAATAGAGAGGCACATATACATACCACCGCCAGACAAAGAGGCAAGAAAAGAGATATTCAAGATACACCTGAGAGGTAAACCACTTGCAGAGGATGTTAGCATAGATGAACTTGCTGAGAAAACTGAGGGATACACCGGTGCTGACATAGAGGCTGTTTGCAGAGAGGCAGGAATGCTTGCTATAAGAGAAGCTATAAAACCGGGAATGAGCAAGGAAGAAGCTAAGGAAGTAGCTAAGAAACTGAAAATAACAAAAGAACACTTTGAAAAAGCATTAGAAAAAGTAAAACCAAGTATGACTAAGGAAGACATAGAAGCTTATGAGAAAATAGTTGAAGACTTTCACAGAATGTATAGGTAAAATAATTTAATTTAAATTTTAATTTTTATATAGGAGGTGATGTGTATGGTGTGGTGGAGAAGGAGAAGGGAGAGAGATAGAGAGGATGATTACGACTGGTTTGGATTTGGATTCAGAGATTTCGACATATTTGACGATTTAGTTGAAAGAATGTTTAGAGACATAGACGAAATATTCAGAAAGTCCATGAGCGGAGAAGTAAAACCAATTGTTAGAGGATTCTCTATAAGAATTGGGCCTGATGGAAAACCAGAGATAAGAGAGTTTGGAACAAAAGAAATGGCAAGTCAGGGTGTTGAAGAGAGAAAACCACTTGTAGATGTAATGGAAACTGACGATGAAGTGCAAATAATTGCAGAAATGCCCGGTGTCAACAAGGAAGATATCGATGTTAGTGCTACTGAAAAATCCGTGGAGATTAAAGCTGAAGGAGAGAACAGAAAGTACTATGAAGTTGTGGATCTACCATGTGAAGTAATCCCAGATTCAGCAAAAGCCAGATATAACAATGGTGTTCTTGAAGTTGTATTTAAGAAGAAGTATCCGAGAAAAGTAGATAAGAAGAAAATAAAGATTGAATAATTTTTAAATTCTTTTTGCTATTTCTTTTGCCATTTCCATTGTTTTTAAACTTCCACCTAAGTCAGGTGTTGTTTTCCCTTCAGATATAACTTCTTCCAAAGCACTTTCAACTTTTCTCGCCTCATCTAAGTATCCAAAATGCTTTAACATCATACAAGCTGTTAATATCATTGCAGATGGGTTTGCTATCCCTTTTCCTGCTATATCTGGAGCAGACCCATGAACCGGCTCAAAAATAGCGTATTTTTCGCCAATATTTGCTGAAGGAGCCAATCCAAGTCCACCAACCAATCCAGCAGCCAAATCACTTACAATATCTCCAAACATGTTCGTTGTTACTATTACATCAAACCTTTGAGGATCCATTACCAAGTACATGCAGGCAGCATCTATGTAGTAATCGTTGGACTCTATTTCAGGATAATTTTTTGCAATTTCTCTAAAAACATCTCTAAAAAGTCCACACGTTTTTTTCATAACATTAGCCTTGTGGAGTGCAGTGACCTTCCTTCTACCTTCATTTTTTGCTAACTCAAAAGCATATTTAACAATTCTTTCACAGCCCTTTCTCGTTATAACTCTTATACTTTCTGTTACCCCTTCTGAGACTTCAAATTCAAGACCTTTATATAAGCATTCTGTATTTTCCCTAACTATAACAATATCTACGTTTTCATATAAACTTTTTACACCTTTATACGATTTTGCCGGTCTGATGTTTGCAAAAGTTTTTAATTCAAATCTTAATTTTACTATAACGTCTGCAGCGGTCTCCCCTGCTGCACCAAACAGGACAGCATCACTTTTTAAACATTCTTCGAGAGTTTCATCTGGAAGAGCTTTTCCGTACTTCTTAAGTGCTTCATCCCCCGCTTCCATCCATATATATTCGAATGGTAAATTCAGTTTTTCGAGAACGATCATTGTAGCATCCATTACTTCTTTACCAATACCATCTCCGGGGATTACAGTTATTCTATGCATGCTCGATGTAAGTATTAATTGTTAAAAATTTGTCGATAACAAAATGTAAAAACAGAATTGGTGACAAGTAAAACATGGATGTGGAACTTTATGTTGATGGGAAAAAAATACCTATGAATTCGTACGTTAGAAGTGTGTTTTTTAAAGTGCTCTCGGCTCTTATATCTACGCTTAAAGGAGTGGAAGATTGGGAAAAGGCTGAAATCAAAATTTCGAGGTAAAAATATGGAAATTGGGAACTTTGTTAGAGATGAAATTAAAAATATGAAACCATATGAACCGGGCAAGAGCATAGATTATGTGAAAAAAAAGTATGGTATAACTCGAGTTATTAAGTTAGCATCAAATGAGAATCCATATGGGCCGAGTCCGCTGGTATCAGAAGTTTTTAAAAAAATAGATATTAAGGAATTAAGTAGATATCCTGAAACTTTCCCTTCTGAATTGCTTGAGGCTATAGAAGAACATACAGAGTGGCCTTCGGAAAGAGTTGTAGTTGGAGCAGGTATGGATGGAGTAATGGAAACTATATTTAGACTTTTAATTGATAAAGGTGACAGAGTAATTTTACCAATTCCCACTTATCAATATTACCATACATTGATTAACATTTCTGGGGCAAAAGGCATATTCATAGAAAGGAAAGAAGATTGGAGAATTGATGCTGAAAAAATAATTGAAGTTGCTGAAAAAGAAAAACCAAAACTAATTTTCATTTGCTCACCAAACAATCCAACTGCGGCAGCTGAAAATAAAGAGGATGTTAAAGCAATAGTAGAAAGTTGTGACACCTTAGTTTTTATAGATGAAGCTTATGGGGAGTATGCTGATTTTGATGGAATTAGTTTAAAAAATTTTTTTGAATATGATAATGTAATTATTGGTAGAACGATGTCCAAGGCTTTTGGGCTTGCAAACTTGAGGGTTGGATACGCTGTACTTAATGAAGAGCTAAAAAAAGAATATCTAAAAGCAACAACCCCCTTTCCAGTATCTACAATTTCTGCTCTTGTAGCATCAACTGCTTTGAGAGATAGAAATCATTTAAATTTTGTTCTAAAAAATAATTTGTCAGAAAGAGAAAGATTAAAAGTTAAACTCAGTAAATGGTTAAAAGTGTTTCCGAGCAACTCCAACTTTCTGTTTGTTAGAGTTGATGGACAATCTAAGACTTTTACAGAAGAACTTATGAAAAGAGGGATTATAATTAGAGATTGCTCAAGTTTTTATGGATGTGGTTATAACTACGTTAGAATTACTGTGGGTAAAAAGGAAGAAAATGACGTTTTAATTTCGGCATTGGAAAGTATTTTTGAGAGGTGATATCTTGCAATTACAAGGAGTTAGAATACCAGTTTCTTACGACAAAGCGAAAGTTGTAGCTTTAACTGGGACACCCGGTGTTGGAAAAACGAGTGTGGCTAAAATACTTAGTAAGAAGGGTTACAAAGTTTTAAGTTTTAACGAAATAGCAAAAAATCTGGGTTGTATAATTGATTACGAAGATGATTGTTACGTAGTTGATATTGAAAAGTTGAAAAGAAAATTCAATCCTGAAGGATTTTTGATAGTGGATGGACATCTTTCACATCACATTGCAGATGTAGCTATTGTATTAAGATGTAATCCTCTAATTTTAAAGGAGAGACTCCTCTCGAGAGGATGGAATATAAATAAAGTGATGGAAAATGTGGAGGCGGAGTTAATAGACACAATTTTAATAGAATGCTTAGAAACTTGTAAAGAAGTTTATGAAATAGACACTTCCGATAAAAGCGTGGAAGAGGTGGCAAAAATAGTTACGTCTATCCTTAAAGGTAATGCTAAGGATTATGCACCGGGGAAAATAGATTGGATTTCTAAGCTTGGAGATAGAATTGATGAAGTAATAAGAAGGTAAAAAGTTTATAATCTGCAAATTTTATTTACTCACATGGTGTTCAAGCTCAAAGATGGATTAAAGGTTAGAAGAGAAAACGTAACAAGAGATATTGTGGAAAGGAAAGGAGTCATAACTGCAAAAAACATTCATCTAAAAAAATTTCCAATAGATACGCCGGTTACAATTTTCAATGCATCAATTGATGTTGAAGGGGATGAACTTTTAGTTTATGGAAGAATTGTACTTGGATATTTTACATATGCCAGTGCAGTTGCTGAATTTAGAATACCACTCAACGATGTGTTAAACGGTTTTGAAGCTGGACACTATACTGCAAACATTTGTCTCTACCCGAACAATAAATACGACCTTTGGGGTGTTGAAGACCCAAGAGTCTATAGAATTGACGGTAAAAAAGTTATGACGTACTGTGGTAGGACTGTGCATTATTTTGATCCGTCTGTTAGAGTTGAAAGAACGCTACCAGTAACAGCTGTATATATGAATGGCAAATGGGTCAAATTGTGTGCTTTTAGAGTGCCTGAAGAATTTAGAGGGTTTGTAATAAGTGATAAAGATTCATTCCTTGTTGAGATGGATAAATGTTATCTTTTCCATAGGCTTCACATGAAAGATGAGAACTTCTATCTTGTAAAAAGTATTGTAACTTGTAATATATTTGAAAGAACAGAAATAGGAGACATAAGCGTAAATGATACCCAAACAGTTTTAGAACCAGCAAAATATGAAGAAAAGCTTGGATGGAACACACCACCTATAAAAGTGGATGGTGAATATTTGCTTTTGTTGCATGCTGTTGATGCAGAAACAAAAGCATACAGAGTTTTTGCTATGTTAATGGACGAAAAAAGTAATGTGACAGCAGTTTCACCTTGTTACATTATGGAACCAAGAGAATGTTATGAAATATATGGGGATAGACCATTTACAGTATTTCCGTGTGGAGCTATAATGGTTGATGACACTATATTAATCTCATACGGAGCTTCCGATTCTGCAGTTGGTTTTGGGACTATAGATTTGAGTGAGCTAATGGATATACTTGAAAAAGGAAGACTTGAATGAAAGTTCTTGCACTCGCAATAGATATTGACGGAACTATTACGCACAGGGATAGAAGTTTAAGCTGTAGAGCAGTCAAAGCTTTAAGAAAACTAAGAATTCCAGTTATTTTATCTACTGGAAATATTTCTTGTTTTGCGAGAACAGCAGCTAAATTAATAGGTGTTTCAGATATGGTTATATGTGAAAATGGTGGTGTTGTTAGATTTAGCTATGATGGAGAGGATATAGTACTTGGAGATAAAAAGAAATGCGTTAGAGCGGCAAAGAAGTTATCTGAATATTTTGATCTTGAATTTTTAGATGAAGAATATAGAAAATCAGAAGTATGTATTAGAAGAACTTTTCCTGCTGAAGAAGCGAGAAAAATAATAGATGGTATGGGTGTTAAACTTCTTGATTCTGGTTATGCCTATCACATTGTGGATGAAAAGATAAGTAAGGGTTTTGCATTAAAGTATATGGCGAAAAAAATAGGTATAGATGTAAAAAATTTCTTGGCTATTGGTGACTCTGAAAACGATATAGAAATGTTAGAAGTTGCAGGGATTGGTGTTGCAGTGGCTAATGCGGATTTAAAGTTGAAAAGAATAGCAAATATTGTGGTTCCCGGAGAAAACGGTAAAGGTGTTGAACAAGCCTTAAAACTAATGGGATTGATATGATTAAGATAGACGGTAGTTTTGGAGAAGGAGGAGGCCAAATTTTAAGAACAGCGATAGCTCTATCCTGTATAACTGGGAAAGCTGTAGAAATTTACAATATAAGAGCTAATAGGCCCAATCCCGGACTTGCAATGCAACACCTTAAAGGAATTGAAGCAGCAAAAGTTCTTAGCAATGCTGAAGTAGAAGGTATGAAAAAAGGTTCTACTAAGGTTATTTTCAAACCAAAGAGTGTTAAAGGTAAAATGTTTAAAATTGATGTGGGTACAGCGGGTAGTATCTCTCTCGTTCTTCAAGTAATCTCTCCAATTGCTATTACTGCAGATGATGTTGTAGATGTTACTGTTATTGGGGGTACAGATGTAAAATGGTCTCCTCCTATAGATTATCTCAAAAATGTAACTTTTTACGGTTTAAGTAGAATGGGAGGAAAGGCTAATTTGATGATTGTTAGAAGAGGATATTACCCAAAAGGAGGAGGTAAAGTTAAAGCTATTTTTGAACCCTCAAAACTTGTGGGCTTGGAATTCAAAGCTAAGAAAATAGAAAAAGTTTATGGTGTGAGCCATTGCCAGAATTTACCACCTCATGTAGCTGAAAGACAAGCAAAATCTGCTAAAACATTTTTAAAGAATTTTAAAACTGAAATCAAAGTAGAAGTTAGCAGCGGCATCTCCACTGGGAGTGGTATTACTATATGGAGTAAGATGATAGGTTCAAGTTCGTTGGGTGAAAAGGGTAAAAGAGCTGAATTGGTTGGAGAAGAAGCGGCTAAAAAGTTTATCGAAGAAGTTAATAGTGGAGCAGCTTTAGATGAGTGGGTTGGTGACCAAATAATGATTTTTGCTGCTATAGCAAAAGGGACAACT
Organism: Archaeoglobaceae archaeon; assembly: GCA_026988525.1. Lineage (GTDB taxonomy): Archaea > Halobacteriota > Archaeoglobi > Archaeoglobales > Archaeoglobaceae > WAPX01. The sequence goes on along the minus strand of JALSLC010000006.1, from coordinate 1,190 downwards.
CGTTATACCGTTTCTAAAATTACAAAACATCAGATAAGTAATGCATATGTAATAAATGAATTTCTTGGAGATTGCGTAAAAATAAATGAAAAAAGTAGAGAAATATATATTAAGGGTTCTGGAATTGTGTAATTAGTGTTTTTAAAATCTTTTCTTCAGATATTGAATGTTCTTTGAAATGCTTGTTTGGATCTGCAAATAAAGTATAGTACCAATATATTCCCGCTATACCAAAAGTTACAATGCTAAGTAAGAAGTACATTACAGTATCTCTATCTGGAAAACCATTTGGCTCCAGATCTACTTTTATGCTCTTCGAAATAACATTATAAATTAGGAATTCATATCTCTCATGCTTGAAGTAGTCTCTAGTTAAGAAGTGGTATATGTATGGTATTGCTATTGAATTTACTATGGGTAATACAGCCAAAATGACCCATCCCGCTACACTTCTCTTTCCCGTTTCTATTTCACATCTATTTACATACTCTTCTATTTTCCAAGCCTCTTCTTTTAGACCAATGTTTTCCAAAAGCTTAGAGATGCTCTTGTACAACTTTTTAGTCCTTTCAAAATGTGTATTCCTTCTTGATATCAGTACAATTAGTATATATATCACCAAAATATCTGTAATTATCAGTAAAATTATTGTAATTACTTTCATATACTGGAAGTTATATTCAATACTTCTGATTGATTGGGCATAGTACATCTTGCTATAGTATAAACTGGCAATTTTGCCTATATCTAAAAGAACTGCAACTGCCGATAGTATTAACGAAAGAATTAGTTGCAGAACCATCCATAATGGACTGAAAATCTTGTCACCACCAATGTATTTTTCAACTTCTCTAACTATATTGTCTATATACTCTCTATTTTTTATATTCTCATTTTCCATGATTTAAATCATTTTTAAAATATTTTTAAAATTTCCGAATTCAGTAAATTATCAATAGTAGCATTAAATAAAAATTTTTAAATATTCTAATCTATTTTTAGTTTTATGAATGAGCGACCAACTGGTGTTACAGTTTTAGGTATATTAAACATTATTGGAGGGGCTTTATCTTTGCTTTCTGGAATAGCTTTTGTGTTAATGGGACCAATGTTTCAAAGCATAATAATGTCGTCAAGTGCAGGTATGCGCGGAATGCATGGTTACAACATATTTCCTCTTTTTGCTTATC
>JALSLC010000005.1 GCA_026988525.1 Archaeoglobaceae archaeon | reverse complement strand
TTATTATTGCTCTTTGTGGACCGGGAAAAGTTTTGTGGGTTGAAGCTGTAACTAATTCTGCTCCCTCCTTAATTGGATCTTGAAATTCTTTTCCAGCGATTAAGCCGAGGACGTGGCTTGCATCGTACATGACTTTTGCATCTATTTCATTAGCTATTTCCGAAATTTCTTCTACAGGATGTGGAAACAAGTATAAGCTGGCACCAAGAACGAAAACTTTTGGTTTTTCTTTAATTGCAAGTTTCTTTGTTTCATCAACATCAATATTTAACTCATCAATATCAAAAGGGTAGTTTAAAACTTTAACGCCTCTAATTCCAGCTGCTGAAAATTTGTGATGAGAGATGTGCCCACCACATGGGACTGAGAGTGAGAATGCTTTATCACCCGGTTTTGCAAGAGCGAAAAATGCAGCTATATTTGCAGTTACACCAGAAATAGGTTGTACATTTGCATGTTCAGCATTAAATATGAGCTTTGTTAATTTTATTGCAACATCCTCTACCACATCTATGTACTTACATCCCTGATAAAATCTCTTACCAACTTTGCCTTCAGCATACCTACATCCAAAATCAGAAAGGTAAAACTTCCTAACAGCTAAGCTCGTTACATTTTCACTTGCTATTAAAGGTATAGAATTTTCAAATAGTTCGTGGTGATTTTCAACTGCTTTCTTAAACTCTTCTAAAAGATTCTTTGCTTCCTCAAGCATTCTCATTCCTCCCGACGATTGGCTATGCAAAACTACATAAGTTTTTTGTATGTGCTAAAGCACATCAATCAGAAACCTTTATATTGCCTCCTATTTTTTAGACCATCGATTCCGGAGGCCAAGACAATGAGAGTTGTCATGAAGTTCGGGGGGGCCAGTGTAAAGGATGGCAGAAGTATAAGACACTGTGCTAAACTCGTCAAAAAGTATTCAAACAATGAAGTGGTAGTTGTTGTTTCTGCAATGGCCGGTGTGACTGACTCACTAACAAATATTGCAAAAAAATGCTATACTGAACAATCTACCGGATTTATAAAAATGTTTGTAGCAGAATTAGCAAAAAAACACTACGATGCTGTTAGAGATGCTGTTGATGAACCTTTTAGAGCTAGAGTGTTGGAGCACATAGATAGGCTAATAGATGAGTTAGAAAAAGTTTTGCTTGGTATTAGCTACTTAGGTGAGTTAACTAAGAGGAGCGAAGACTATATACTTTCTTTTGGAGAGAGGCTTTCCGCCCCAATATTTTCATCGGCACTCCTATCCCTTGGTATAGACTCCTTAGCGATGACTGGGGGAGAGGCAGGTATAATAACTAATTCCAATTTTGGGAGGGCTAAACCACTTAAAAAAGCTTGTGAGCTTATAAAAAGCAGAATTACGCCTTTAATCAAAATTAGAGGGTGTATTCCAGTTGTAACGGGATACATAGGTGTTAATGAAGAGGGAAATATTACAACACTTGGGAGAGGAGGTAGTGATCTAACTGCAACACTCATTGCCTCTGCAATAGATGCTGATGAAGTATGGCTCTGGAAAGAGGTAGATGGTGTAATGACTGCAGATCCAAAGATAGTTCCTGAAGCGAAGTTAATACCAAAAATAAGTTATCAAGAAGCAATGGAATTAGCCCATTTCGGAGCTAAAATACTACATCCAAGAGCTCTTGAACCACTTTTAGAGAAGAAAATACCAGTAAGAATTAAAAATACGTTTAATCCTGATGCACCCGGTACTGTAATAATGGATATAAAAGAGAGTAAAGACGGTATCGTTAAAGCTCTAAGTTTAATAGAAAAAGTAGCTGTAGTTAATGTCAGTGGAGCTGGTTTTGATTTTGCAGAAGTAATGGCTGAAGTATTTAAGAGGTTTGCTGAAGAAAACGTTAATGTAATTATGATTAGTCAAAGTTCATCTGAACTTAACTTATCTATGGTAATAGATAGAAGTGACCTCGGCAGAGCTATGAAAACATTAACAAATGTAGATAACTGGAATGGTAATGTTAAAGTGTCAAAACTTGACGATGTAGCAGTAGTTAGTGCAGTTGGAGCTGGAATGGTTGGGACTCCGGGAGTTGCTGGTAAGATCTTTTCTACTCTCGGAGAAGAAGGAATAAACATTATTATGATAAGTCAGAGTTGTAGTGAATACAACATAAGCTTTACCGTTTCAAAAAAAGATGGAAGAAGAGCTGTAAAAATACTGCATGATGTCTTTCAACTTTCAGACGTTCCCTCTAAGAAAGAACAAATTGTAAATTAATGTTTTCTTAATTTTTCAAGCAATTCTTTTGCATAATCCATCTTAATTTTTCTTTCTCTAACCATTATTTCCACTATTTTGTCTATTTCTTCACCTTTTGCTCCAACTGATATAGCTAAGTTCCTTGCATGTAGTTCCATATGCCCTCTCTGTATCCCTTCAGTAGCAAGAGCTCTTAAAGCTGCAAAGTTTTGTGCTAAACCAACTGCAGCAAGAATTCTGGAGAGATCTTCAGCTTTTTGAACTCCGAGTATCTTCAAACATATTCTTGCAAGAGGATTCACTCTCGTAGCTCCTCCAACTATTCCTATAGCAGTAGGTATTTCAATCGTTCCAACTAAATCTCCATCTTCATTAACTTCATAACAAGTTAATGGCTTATAACCCCCATTATAAGCAGCATAACTGTGAGCTCCTGCTTCAACTGCCCTAAAATCGTTTCCAGTTGCAATCACTACCGCTGAGACACCATTCATAATACCTTTATTGTGAGTTGCACATCTAAAAGGATCTGCTTTTGCAAAAGCGTAAGCTTGCATAATTCCCTCAACAACATCCTCTCCACCGATTGCTTCCTTAGCAAAAATAGCTTTTGCTCTTGCAAGTCTGTATTTAGCTAAGTTAGAAACTATTCTCAATCTAACTTTACCACCACTTAATTTTTCAACTATTGGTGCCACAGCCTCAGCCATGGTATTAACAGCATTTGCCCCCATAGCATCCCTAACATCAACTAATAGATGAACAACAACCATCGGCCCAAGCATAGTATCAATAACTCTGACTTCAATATCTTTACATCCTCCACCAAGTTTAACCAACATAGAATCCTGCTCATTCGCCTTTTCAATTATTTCATCTTTGTTTCTCAATATTTCCATTTTAGCCGCAAAGGGATTTCTGACCTTAGTTATTTGTATTTGACCTATCATTACAGGTGGTGTGACATCTGTAATAAAACCTCCTTTAACTCTTGCCATTTTTGCAGCGTTACTTGCAGCTGCAACAACACTTGGTTCTTCTATTGCCATTGGAATCAAGTAGTCTTTACCATCTATCAGAAAGTTCGTAGCTATACCGAGAGGTAACTCAAAAGTACCTATTACGTTTTCTATCATCCTATCGGCAATTTCAAGGCTAAGACCTTTTCCAAGTAACAATTCTTTCTCTTCCTCACTTAATCCAGCGAATTCAGCTATTTTTTCAAGTCTTTCTTCAACGCTTAGTTTATAAAAACCCGGAATTCTAGAAGTTCTTTCATTAGACATGATTCCAAACGTGAAAAAAAGCTAAAAAATACTTTCGATGTAGCCCGCCGTGTGGTTTCCCCCTCATTATATGTGATCAGGGGACGCATGGCTGGCGGGCCTTGAAAATTGTATTCTCAACGTAATAAATAGATTGTGCTAAAACAATAATGGGCTCGCCCGGATTCGAACCGGGGATCACCGCCTCGTAAGGGCGGCGTCATAACCACTAGACCACGAGCCCCCAGTTAAACATATATGAGTTGATTTATGAAGGTTACGGTTTGGTGATTTGATAGGAGATAAAGCAAATAGTTGCGTGGGTTGAAGCAAACGTAACTTTAAAGACTAAAGCTATGCTGGCAAAAGGTATTTGAAGACTCGAATTGACTAACTAACATGGGTAAGGTAATAGAAGCCGTGTATGAAAAAGGAGTTTTCAAATCTCTTGAGAAGATAGATTTAAATGAGGGGGAAATCGTAGAGATTGAAATAAAAAAGAAAACGTCGAGAGGCTTATCAAAACTACTTGAGAAGTATATAGTTGAATCGGATGTAGATTTAACGAAGGAGTTAATAGAGGAAAGAAGATGATAGTTTTGGATACATCAGTTTTTACGGATTATTTAGTCATATTTGACGAAAATCGACATCGAAAAGCTAAAAAATTTGTTGACGAGGTATCTGAACGTGATTTTGTAATTTATCAGCCATTTTTGTTCGAAGTCGAGCTTGCAGGGATATTGCGAAGAAAATACACCGAAAAGAAGACGCGTGAGTTGCTGAAAGATGTAAAGAGCAAGGTCGTGATCGTAGGTGAAACAACTCTTCGCTGTATCGCTATAGATGTCGCGATCAAAACTCATTGTAGAGCTGTAGACTCTTACTCTATAGCAACAGCAAAGCTAACTTGGTAACGAACGACAAGGTTATGGCAAATAATGCCAAAAAGTATGGAATCGAAGCTTATTACCTTATTGAAGAATTCCATCAGGCTACAAAAAGACTAAAAGGACTACACAGACCTAATCCGTAAAAATTGGTAAAAGTTGCTTTGTAACGATTGCTCAACTCTCAAAGTTATGAAAGATCTATAAATTACGGAAATATATTCAACATCCTACTTCTTTGTTATGACTGCTGTTTGATTGCTTTAGGGGTTTTGCTGAGTGTTAATGTAGAGGTGGTAAGACAATAGACACGCCCGCCCGTTACAGCAAACCATATATACCCTTTTGTTCTGTATAACGAACAACATAATGAAGTGGGGTGAATATAGTGGACAAAAATGATAGTCTATTAGTTGCTGTTGGAAGAAGAATATCCAGATTAAGAAAGGAAAGAGGAATTACATTATCAGAACTCGCTAAGATTGCTGGAATTTCAAAATCAACGCTATCTGCGATAGAATCTGGGGATGCAAATCCTACAATATCTACATTATGGGCTATAGCAGATGCTCTTAATGTTCCATTCGGAGAACTTCTTCCAGAAGAATTTAAGGAGGTTGATGAGTCTGGAATAACCGTTCGGCTTATCGAACGATCAAGCATACCGAAAATTGAAGTTTACAAGATGATTTTAAATCCGAGAAGTGTCAGAAGGGCGAATCCCCATCAAAAAGGTGTGATCGAGAAGATTCTCGTAGTGAACGGTAGCATGTTAGTGGGTTCGATATCATCTCCTAAGCTCTTAAAAGCTGGAGAAGAGATGGAATTCAGAGCTGATGTGTCCCACATATACATGGCCATGGATGAAGGAGCAACGGCAATAATTACAATAAAATATCCATCGCTTGATGACTTTTATAGTCAATACATCAGGCCGTTTCCAGACGACGATGTTGAATGGGATGGCTTAAAATCTTTGTTGAGCAGGCTGAGTGAAGAATGTCTTTTAGGTATCCCTGTATTTAGAATCGAACTTCATGGAGAATATACGAAAGATGATCTAAGAAAACTAAAAGATATTCTTTCTTCGCTTAAAGTAAAAAACCTAAAGACCTACCTAATAGAAGATAATCGCAGGGTATTAATATATCTGTTTAATATCTTTCCGGGAACTTTTAGAGGTTTTGATTTAGTTAGCTTAAATGATCTGTTCCGAGAAGCGGTAAAAATCCTTAAACTCTCTAATAAGCAAAAATTGTTTGAGGGGGAGATTAGATATTTACAAAATTTAACAAGTAGCTCATCATTCTTGCTAAGTGTCCTAGCATCAGAAGCACTCCTAATCCATGGACATCCTACAATTCCTAAGATAATCCTTGAACTATACGAAAAGGACGTAAAGATATTTTACAAGCCTAAAACGTCATTTGAAGAGAGGATTAATGTCGGTTTATACAACGCTTTTGAACCACTTCATCCCGGCTATGCCCGGCAAGCATTGTTTATTGCCTATATCGTCAGAAAATACTTTGGAGATGAAAAAATTCAAGCCCTTGATGTGGGAAGTGGATGTGGTCATCACTTAAAGATGCTATATGAGTTATTGCCTAACCTTAGTGTTCTATGCGTTGAAAATAGCCCAAAAGCCATAGAATACCTTAAAAATAATCTTAAAGAGTTCAATTTCGGTTATGTTCTTGAAGACTTCCTAAGATTCGATTATGATAAAAAGGTGCCGTTGATAATTTCTGTCGGTTCATCTCATCACATGAATACCCCGTTCTTCTTAGAAAAATCATACGATTTACTTGAAAATGGTGGTATTCTGATTGTTTCCGACGAGTTTATCTCACCCTACCATGATCGCTTAGAAAGAGCGAGGAACATTATATCCCATCATACGAAATACATGCTGGAAACTTTGGTTGAAATACCAGAAAATGCCAATCTAACGAATGAAGAGAAAAAGTTGGTTAAACTTTTATCGAGAAATATACCCTTGATATCTTATCTTGCAGAGATTGGAGAGGTTAGAACCGCTATAAGCTATGCGTTTCAACTCTTCAGAGATATCAATAGGATTTCGATTCCTTCCAAAATCTCTCATCCGTTCATATCTTACTACATATTCCAATACTTAGAGCTATCAGCAATGATTGTGGGTCTTGATTACGAGGTTGAAAGAAAAACTTATCCCGAGAGATTTAAATCACTTGCAGAAGAAACTGGATTTTCTTTATTACACCACACAAGAATCTACGCCACTCATGGAGCGGATGAAATGGATGCTGGAACACACATCTTCGCTCTGAAAAAGGAGGTGTAAAGATGTTTAAAAAAGGATTGATTGCTAGCCTTCCAATAGCAATTGGTTACATTCCTGTTGCCAACTTTTGGAGTAACTGCGCTGGCGATGGGCTTCAGTGGGATTGAAGCACTTCTCGCATCGGCGTTAATCTTTGCTGGAGCTAGTCAGTTCGCATTAATTTCACTCATATCACACTCATTCATTGATGCGGTAACTATTCCAATAATTTTGAATTTAAGGCATATAGTTTATAGTTGCATAGTATCTCAAAGGTTTAAGATAAAAAAGCCGTTTATAACGGCATTTGGATTGACGGATGAAGTTTTCGCCACATCTTTGGAGGCAAATGATGAGATGTTTATTTTGGGTTTAGAATTTGGAGCTTACTTATCTTGGATATTGGGAACTGCGATTGGTATTCTTGGTGGGGCAGTTTTACTCTCTAATGAAACTTTAGTTCCTTCTTTAGTGTTTGCACTCACAGCCTTATTCTTAGTGCTCTTAATTCCCAACCTTAAAGGATATCACACGCTATCTGCATTAATTGGGGGAACTATCGCCCTAATATTCCACTACTTCGGATACACTTCAACGGGAATCTTGCTTGCGGGTATTTTAAGCCCAATAGTAGTTCTAAAAATCAAAAACAGGTGATAAAAATGATGGAACACTACATGGCAATAATATTGGTTGCGATAGGGACGTATCTGGCGAGATTCTTACCAATATATTTTAATGAAAGATTTAAAAAATTAAATTGTGTTGACGAATTTCTAACATATTCATCAACAGCCCTAATTTCTGCACTTTTCGTAACTTCTCTTCTATCTTTTCCAGTTAAATTGAAAAACATAAGTATAAGTATCGTAGCGTTAGCATTTGTCTTTGTATCTTACAAAAAGTGGAAGAATTTGGGATTTTCCGTATTAATAGGGGTGATTGTCCATCTATTAGTATCTTCAGTAATTGCAGCAGGATAGATGCGAACATAACGCTCAAGATAGCTAAAGCGATGCTAAATTCGACTTAAGAAATTTCATTCAGAATTTTCAAAATTTTGAGCTTGAGCTCTGGTAGATCTTCTTTGATTACTTTCCAAACTCTTCTGAGGTTTACGCCGAAGTATGCGTGGATTAGGATGTGTCTCTCATACCAGCGATTTGCCTCCACGGGACTTCTGGATATTTGGAACGTATATCTTCTGGAATATTTTTTACAGCTTCACCAATTATTTCGAGGTTTCTAATAACAGCATCAACTACTAAGTCATTTTTAACGAATTCATCAAAGCTTAAATCTTTAATAAATCTTTCAATTTTTTTCAATGCTTTCTAAGATATCATGCAAGAACAGTTTAACGTCTCTTTTAGACATAAATTATCTCCTCTTTGACGTATCTCCACAATAACGGCTTCCTAACTATACCGTTCTTAGAAACTAAGTCCACCTTTACACCAAGCAATTTTTCGAGATAATCCTTTAAATCAACTATCTCCCATCCTATCTCCCTCTCAAATTCGACTAAAATGTCAACGTCGCTCAGCTCCGTTTGTTCTTCCCTCGCGTACGAACCAAAGATTCCTATCTCCTTTACCCCAAATAACTTCCTCAATTCTTCTTTATGCTTTGCTAACATTTCCTTAATTTCGCCAAGCGTTTTCATGTATCCGAAAATATTCTGAACATATCTTATCTATTTTGTGGTACTCTGTTAAATATTTCACAAAAATTATTAAAATAATTATATATAAATAAATTCATAATATACTGGAAATTGCTATATATGCGAGATAGTAAAAGTTATCAAAGAGCAAGAATAGGGAGGGGATAGAATGTACGCCTATAAGGGGGTGAGTAGAGAGGAATGGGTTTGGAGGGGTTTGGCTATTGCTACAATTCTTGCCTTGTTGGGAATGGCTGTGATGCCTATGGCTATTGGAGACGTAGTTGGGGGGTTGTATATAGCAGGAGTTGTTAATGACAAGGGTGCTGTAGCTGCAGGTCTGGTTGGTAGTGGATGGGCGGCAATAGGTAGTGGTGTTTGGGCACTTTATGGAGACGAAGTAGTTTTACTAGGTTTAACTGGCGCTGCGCTAGGTGGCGCAATTCTTATTGGTGTCGGAGTAGGATTATTATAATAAACTTTTTATTTATTTGAGGGTGGGAATAAAATGTCAGTTCCCATATTAGCGTTCATATATATAGTGGCAGGAATTTTTCTTATTTTCTATGGCATAAAGGGTATCACACAAAGAAACTTAAACAAACACAATTTGCTAGTAGTTTTCTTTATTACGCTAATAATTGCTCTTAGTGTAGTATTTGCTTCAATTATTGCATCAAAACAGTTACCTTAGTAAACTTGCAAATGTCTATGAGATTAGTTAAGATTATATTTAAGAATAATTATAAAATTATTTTAGTATCTATGTTAATATATTTTATAAGCACAATTATTGGATTCTGTATATATCAGACTACAATTAATACTTTTAATGGTATTCCTGATATAACGGTGATTAAAAATAAGAGAATAGAAACCTACTTTACTAATCTTAACCTAACTTCGATATTAAGTAATAACATTGTTTTGATTATTCAATTAACCATTGGTTCAGCATTATTTGGAGTCACAACATTTAGTTTGTTAATATATAATGGTATACTTTTTGGTATTCTTCTTGCAAATTCTATTGAGAGTAAGGTTACTATCAATGAAATCCTTCTCTTGACCCTACCCCACGGCATTTTCGAAATCCCAGCCGTCATTATAGCGGGAGCGGCTGGCTTCAAGACACCTTACGAAATCGTCCGTTATTTAGCTGGTAAAAAGGAGCAAATTCTTACTAAGAAAGACATCGAAGAGTATCTGACGTTAGCTTTGATCTCGATAATTCTGATCGTAATTGTAGCGTTTGTAGAGGCTTACATAACACCAAGAATAGCAGAATACTTTCTGAAGAGAGTTTAGATTAAACCACTTTTTCTGAGTAAGTGAAACACTTCGTCGAAGAATTCCGAAATTGAAACTTCTCTCTTTCCATTTTCGCTGAAATCGTGCTGGTCGGGATTCTCAAAAGGATGCTTGTGCCATTCGCCACCAACGCAATCTCTTCCGAACAATCTTCTGTTCCACCCTACTAGAACGTAGTTTTTCGTCTTACTCTTCTGATTGTAGTACAGTTGAATATATATGTTCTCGGTTATTGGAATTCTTATTTTAACAGCATTTTTAGTTTTTGCAAGTATTTCTACCTTAAGCGAGTAAGAATTTGCCACAGTTTTTACTTCTTCGATAAAATCATCTACATTCATAACAACTTCTCAAGTCTTTCAATTTTCTCCTTTATAGTCTCTATACCGTCAATTGCAAGTTCCCAATCACAATAATCGTTTTCAACTTCGAATGAATGTCTTTTCTTTTTGACTATGTTCTTAGCCCTAAACTCTTCGAAACTCATCCTATATTTATTTTTCATCGCTTTATCTATTAGAATATACTCCGATAACTTTCTTTTCAGATCGTTTATCAGGGCTTTTACGATCAACTTATCAACTGGTCTTTCTTCCAATATCTTTTCCAACTCTTTTAGGATTGTTGAGCTCATAATCGTCTATATCCCTTTTTGGATATTAATACATTCTGACAGAACTCGTTGAGCTACAATGGAACCAAACTTTCGCGAAGAGCTGAAAACCAATACTGCCAATGCAGACACTATAACCAAAGGTTTTCTTATTCTAACTTCTCTCTGCTTTAACTCTTCGAAGAATCCGTTTGGATCAGTTATCAGCTTCATAACCTTTTACGCTAAATCACAATACTTAACTTTTATCTTTACTTATTGAAAATTAACTTTTATAGTTTTAAAAAAAGCATATAAATATATTCATGATGTGTTAGAAATTGTTATATATTAGGAATGGTAAAAGTTATCAATAGGCAAGGTAAGGTGATAGTAGGGTGTATGCCGCAAAAATGAAGAGATAATAAAGAGAGTAACTGCTGTTATATGTTTGGCTTTAATAGAAATAGACAGATGTGATACCTTCCAATATTAGAGACATTAGAATAGCTCTTAATGATATAAACACCACTTATAGATAACCATGCATACACAGTTGATGTAGTAGCAACAGACATACCAACCGTAGGTTCGGTTTTTACAGTTAGCATTCTCTACTTTGAAGAGATATGAAGCTATATATTCTCAAAACAAATAAAAAGACAAATAATGAAACATCTATCAAATGCAATAACTTGACAAGCAAAATGCTTTTAAACAAAGTTATAAAAACAACTAATGCTTGGGCTCGTAGCTCAGCCAGGTAGAGCAACGGCCTTTTAAGCCGTTGGTCGCGGGTTCAAATCCCGTCGAGCCCGCATTATATTTAAATATGTCAACCAAAACTATTATATATCCTGATCAGACAGTATTGAAGCTACGTTCAGTTTTAGAGGTGAGGATGATGACAAAATTTAGATTGCAAGACCATATATTAGTTCCAGAACACATATTACTAAGTGAAGAAGAAGCTGAGGAAGTTTTAAAAACACTCGGTATAAAAAAAGAAATGTTGCCGAAAATTAGAGCAGATGACCCAGTAGCAAAAGAAATTGGAGCTAAACCTGGACAAATTGTAAAAATAATTAGAAAAAGCCCTACTGCTGGAAAGTCAATTGCATATAGATTGGTAATTTAAATGACAGGTGAAAATTTGAATAAAAAATTAGCTGTTTTTGTTGTTTATGAGGTGGTGCAATGTTAGATAGGAGAGTTCTTGCAAAAGCATATTTCACCCACGAAAGGTTAGTAAAACATCAAATTGACTCTTTTAATAGATTTCTCGACGAGGGCTTGCAAAAAGTTATTGACGAGCAGAAGAAAATAGAATTAGATATCCCGGATACATACGTGAAACTTGGAAAAATTTGGATTGGCAAACCAATAGTAAAAGAGGCTGATGGAAGTAAAATTGAGCTGTATCCAGCTATTGCAAGGTTAAGAAACTTAACTTACGCTGCACCAATATACTTAGAATGTCAAGTTGTAGATGAGGGAAGAGAACTCGAATCAGAAGTAGTTGAAATAGGAATGTTACCAATAATGGTAAAGTCAAAAGCTTGTAATCTTGTTTTAAATGATGTAGATCCAGTTAGTGTTGGAGAAGATCCTTTGGATCCCGGTGGATACTTCATAATAAATGGTAGCGAAAGAGCTTTAATGACTCTTGAGGATTTAGCCCCAAACAAAATACTGTTGGAAAAAGAGGAGAGGTATGGGGAAGAGATAGAGGTTGCCAAGTGTTTTAGCCAGAGAGCTGGATATAGAGCACTCGTAGTTGTAGAGAGGGGCAAAAGCAATATACTCGAAGTTACCTTCCCACAACTCCCAAAACCAATTAGTTTTGTTACATTAATGAAAGCACTTGGAGTAGAGACAGATCAAGAGATTGTTGAAATGGTAAGTACTAATCCAGAGATTATGAAATTCATGTTAGAAAATATAGAAGTGTCTGAAGTAGAAACTCAGGAAGAAGCAATAGACTACATAGGAAGGAGGGTAGCTCCCGGACAAAGCAAAGAATATAGGATACAGAGAGCTAATCAAGTTTTAGATCAATATTTCTTACCCCACTTAGGAATTGATCCAGAATCAAGAAGAGCTAAAGCATTTTATCTTGCAAGAATGGCTGAAGCTGTTTTTGAACTTGCTCTCGGTATGAGAATGGTTGATGATAAAGACCACTATGCAAATAAAAGATTAAAACTTGCAGGAGATTTAATGGAAGAAATATTTAGAGTTGCCTTCTTAAGATTGACAAAAGATGTAAAGTACCAACTTGAAAGAGCAAAAGTTAGAGGTAGAAGCTTAAAAATGTCAACCGCTGTTAGAAGTGATGTTTTAACCGATAGAATCATGCATCCTATGGCTACTGGTAATTGGGTTGGTGGAAGGACAGGAGTTTCACAATTGATAGATAGACACAATTATATTTCGATTCTATCTCACCTGAGAAGAGTTATTTCACCCTTATCCAGATCGCAACCACACTTTGAGGCAAGAGACCTACACCCAACTCAATGGGGAAGGATTTGCCCATCTGAAACACCAGAAGGTCCAAATTGTGGATTAGTTAAAAACCTTGCACAGTATGCTGAAGTTAGTGTTGGAACGAGTGAGGAGGAGGTTATTCAAACCATATTTTCACTTGGTGTAATACCCATAAGGGAGGGCTAAATATGAAGACAAGAGTTTACGTTAATGGAGCTCTTATTGGTTTTTGTGATGATGGTAAAAAACTTGCAGAAGAAATAAGAGAGTTGAGAAGGGCTGGAAAAATATCTGGGCAGGTTAACGTTGCATACTATGCAGACTCAAATGAAGTTAGAATAAACACAGATGCTGGAAGAGCAAGAAGGCCCCTAATTGTTGTTAAAAATGGAAAACCCCTCGTTACTGAAGAGCATATAGAGCTTTTAAAGAAGGGAGAAATTAGCTTTGAAGATCTTGTTCTTGAGGGGGCTATAGAATTTCTCGATGCTGAAGAGGAGGAAAATGCATACATTGCAGTTTACGAAGATGAACTAACTCCTGAGCACACTCATTTGGAGTTGTGTCCATCCTTAATAGTGGGTATATGTACTGGTAGCATTCCTTATCCAGAACACAATGCTTCTCCAAGAAATACTATGGGTGCAGCAATGATTAAGCAAAGTCTCGGTTTACCTTACTCAAATCTTAAATGGAGAGCTGATACAAGAGGTCATTTACTCCACTATCCCCAAATACCAATAGTTACAACAGATACACAGTTAGAAATAAAATTCGATGAAAGACCAGCAGGACAGAACTTTGTAGTTGCGGTTATAAGTTATGAAGGATACAACATTGAAGATGCTTTAATTTTCAACAAAGGCAGTATTGAAAGGGGTATTGGTAGATCTCACTTCTTTAGAACTTACGAAACTGAAGAAATGAGATATCCTGGTGGTCAGGAAGATAGATTTGAAATACCGGGAGCAGATATTTCCGGTTTTAGAGGAGCTGAAGCTTATGCTCATCTCGACGAAGATGGATTAGTTCACCCAGAAACGGAAGTAGGACCAGATGATGTGTTAATAGGTAAAACTTCACCTCCAAGATTTCTTGAAGAACCATCTCAGGGAATTTCACCTCAAAAAAGGAGAGAAACTTCAGTAACTATGAGGTCAAACGAAAAAGGAATAGTAGATGCAGTATTCTTAATGCAGGCTGAAAGTGGATCAAGATTGGCTAAGGTCAGGGTCAGAGACTTAAGAATTCCGGAACTGGGTGACAAGTTCGCATCAAGACATGGGCAGAAAGGTGTTGTAGGTCTGATAGTGCCAGAAGAAGATATGCCATTCACTGAATCAGGAATTATTCCAGATATGATAATTAACCCCCACGCCATTCCTTCAAGAATGACAGTTGGCCATGTATTAGAGATGATTGGTGGAAAAGTAGGTTGTTTAGAAGGGAGAAGAATTGATGCAACAATTTTCTATGGTGAGAAAGAAAAAGATTTGAGAGAAATATTAAAAGCGTATGGATTTAACCATAGTGGAAAGGAAGTTATGTATGATGGTATAACTGGCAAAAAATTTGTTGTTGATATATTTATCGGAGTTATATACTACCAGAAGTTGTACCACATGGTTTCTAGCAAGTTGCATGCAAGAAGTAGAGGTCCTGTACAAGTATTAACGAGACAACCAACTGAGGGTAGAGCCAGAAAAGGTGGGCTGAGATTTGGAGAAATGGAAAGAGATGTTTTAATTGGACATGGAGCTGCTATGTTACTAAAAGATAGACTGCTTGAGGAATCCGATAAGGTGGAAGTTTACGTTTGTGGAAATTGCGGTCACGTTGCAACTTACGATTTTAGAAGGGGCACAGCATACTGTAAAGTTTGTGATGATGATAGCAACATACACAAAGTTGAGATGAGTTATGCATTCAAACTCTTACTTGATGAGCTAAAATCAATGATGATTGCTCCAAGATTGATACTTGAAGATAAGGCCTAAGGGTGATTGTATGATTCCAAAAAGAATTGGTGGTATTAAGTTTGAAGTATTAAGCCCTCAAGAAATAAGAAGAATGAGTGCAGCCAAGATAATTACTCCAGAAACGTATGATGATGATGGATATCCAATAGAATCTGGTTTAATGGATCCAAAATTGGGAGTAATTGATCCGGGATTGAGATGTAAAACCTGTGGTGGAAAAGCTGGAGAGTGTCCTGGGCATTTTGGACATATAGAGCTAGCTGCTCCAGTAATACATGTAGGTTATGCAAAACTAATTGCTAAATTGCTAAATGCTACGTGCAAAGAGTGCGGAAGAATACTTCTAAAAAATGAAAAAAGAGACGAATACATAGAGAAAATTGAAAATAAAAAGAGATTAAATCAAGATTATGAAGATATAATAAAAGAAGTGTTTAGAGTGACAAAGAGTGTAAAAGTCTGTCCCCATTGTGGAGCTGAGCAAATAGAGATAAAATTTGAAAAACCCACATCTTACTATGAAGGAGAGCACAAATTAACACCAAAAGATGTTAGAGAAAGACTTGAGAAAATACCTGACGAAGATCTCCCAGCTTTTGGAATGGATCCAAAAGCAGTTAGACCTGAGTGGATGGTTCTAACAGTTTTGCCAGTACCTCCTGTTACAGTTAGGCCATCTATAATTCTTGAAACAGGACAGAGAAGCGAGGATGATCTAACTCACAAACTTGTAGATATTATTAGGATTAATCAGCGTTTTCTAGATAACAAAGAGGGAGGAGCCCCTCAACTTATACTTGAAGATCTTTGGGAATTGTTACAATATCATGTAACAACATACCTCGACAACGAAGTTAGTGGAATCCCCCCCGCAAGACATAGAAGCGGCAGACCTCTAAAAACTCTTGCTCAAAGACTTAAGGGTAAAGAAGGCAGATTTAGAGGTTCTCTTAGTGGTAAGAGAGTAAATTTCTCTGCAAGAACAGTAATTAGCCCGGATCCAAACATAAGTATAAATGAAGTAGGAGTACCAAAGATAGTTGCAGAAGAACTAACAGTACCATTTCATGTTACAGAAAAGAATATAGAAGAAGCGAGAGAACTTGTGTTGAGAACTGAACATCCAAAGGCCAATTATATAATTAGACAAGATGGTAGAAGAATTAAAGTACTGGATACAAATAGAGAAGAGTTAGCTGAAAAATTAGAGCCGGGAATGATAATTGAAAGGCAATTAATGGATGGAGATATTGTTTTGTTTAACAGACAACCATCTCTACATAGAATGAGTATAATGGCCCACTATGTGAGAGTTCTACCATACAAAACTTTCAGACTTAATCCTGCAGTATGTCCGCCTTACAACGCCGACTTTGATGGAGATGAAATGAATCTACACGTTCCTCAAAGTCTGGAAGCTCAAGCGGAAGCCAAGATCTTAATGTCTGTTCAAGAGCATATACTATCTCCAAGATTTGGTGGACCTATAATTGGTGGAATACACGATCATATATCCGGATTATACCTATTAACAAGGGGTGAAAAACTGTTTACAAGAAAGGAAGTCATGTCTATAATAAAACCACTCAATGTAAGTGAATTACCTAAACCCAAGTATGTTAAAGATGGAGTTGAATATTGGACAGGTAAGCAAATATTCAGCATGATATTGCCAAAAATAACAATAGAGTTTAAAGCAGAAATTTGTCAGGGTTGTGATGAATGTAAAAAAGAAAACTGTGAATTCGATGCGTATGTTATTATAAAGGATGGTGAGCTCGTTAAAGGAACAATAGATGAAAAAGCGGTTGGTGCATTCAAAGGAATAGTAATAGACGAGATAATTAGAAAGTACGGTAAAGATAGAGCCAAGAAGTTTATAGATGACATGACACAATTAGCCATAAGAGCTATAATGTACACAGGCTTCTCCTTTGGTATAAGCGATGAAGATATACCTGAAGAGGCTGTAAAACAAATTCACGAAGTTATAGCCGAGGCTGAAAAGAAAGTTGAAAAATTGATAGAAGCCTATAAGAAAGGTAATTTAGAACCCATGCCCGGTAGAAGTTTAGAAGAAACTTTGGAAATGAAAATTATGCAAGTCTTAGGTAAAGCAAGAGATCAGGCCGGTAAAATAGCTAGTAGATTTCTTGGAATGGACAATTCAGCGGTAATAATGGCTGTAAGCGGTGCAAGAGGATCTATGTTAAACCTAACACAGATGGCAGCATGCATAGGTCAGCAGTCAGTTAGAGGTGAAAGAATAAAGAGAGGTTATTCCTATACAAATAGAACTCTTCCACACTTTAAACCGGGAGATCTTGGTGCTAAAGCAAGAGGTTTTGTAAAAAGTAGTTATAAAGAAGGATTATCTCCAGTAGAGTATTTCTTCCATGCAATGGGTGGTAGAGAAGGTCTTGTAGATACAGCAGTAAGAACGTCTCAATCAGGATACTTACAGAGAAGATTGATAAATGCACTTCAAGACTTGAAAGTAGAGTACGATGGTACAGTAAAAGAGCAAACATCGGGTATGCTTGTACAATTTAGATATGGGGAAGACGGTGTTGATCCAACAAAAAGTTTTAGAGGAAAAGCAGTAGATATTAAAAGAATAATCAAGGAAGTTTTAAGTGAAGAAAGCTAATTTAGAGGTGATTGTTGTGTATGAAGAATTATTAAACGAATACCCCTTACCTTCATCAGTTAAAGAGGAGATAAAAAAAGAATTGGAAAGAATAAATGCAAACGAAGATATTGCAAGGAAAGTAGTGGAAAGATGTTATCAAGTTTACCTAACAAACCTTATGGAGCCAGGAGAAGCAGCAGGTATTGTGGCTGCACAATCCATAGGTGAGCCTGGAACACAGATGACGATGAGAACTTTTCACTATGCTGGAGTTGCAGAAATAGATGTTACACTTGGTTTACCAAGACTAATAGAAATCTTGGATGTCAGAAAGAACCCATCTACACCCATGATGACTATAAAGCTTCTACCAGAATACGCTCAAGATAGAGATAAAGCAACTGAGATAGCAAATAAAATAGAAGCCACCTACATTCTTGATTTAGCAGATTTAGCAACGGATATCAGAAGAATGAGAATAATAATATCACCTGACGAAAAAGCTATGAAAAACAAGGGCATTACTCTCGAAGAAATAAAAAAGAAAGTAGAAAAAAGTCTTAAAAATGTAGAAGTAGAATTAGTTGAAGATAAGATAGTAGTTCAAGTAACAGAGCCTTCGTACAAACTACTAATGGATACTCTCGACAAGCTAAAAAAGTTGGTTCTTACAGGAATAAAAGAAATAAGAAGAGTTATAGTAAGAAAAGATGAACAGAGTGGAGAATACGTTCTATATACTGAAGGATCAAATTTGAGAAAGGTTATGAAAGTGAAGGGCGTTGATGCAAGAAGAACTGTAACCAACAATATATACGAAATATACGAAGTTCTGGGAATTGAAGCTGCAAGAAATGCAGTGATTAGAGAAGCTATAAGTACTTTGGAAGAACAGGGTTTGGAAGTTAACATTAGACATATAATGTTAGTTGCTGATGTGATGACTGCAGACGGTGAATTAAGACAAATAGGTAGGCATGGTGTTGCTGGAGAAAAACAGAGCATACTTGCAAGAGCTGCATTCGAAATGACTGTAAATAACTTGCTTGAAGCTGCAGTTAGAGGGGATGTAGATATGTTGAAGGGTATTACTGAAAACATAATTGTTGGACAACCCATTAAGTTGGGCACTGGAGATGTAGAACTCGTTTTAAAGTTCGGTAGTAAGTTTTAAAAATTATATAGATTTGCAAATTGGGTAGGTGGTGGATATGGATATTGAGAAAGCACTAAGAAAAGCAATGAAGACAGGAAAGGTGTATTTAGGTAGTAAAAGGACTGTAAAATCTTTAAAGAGTGGTGAAGCGAAATTGGTAGTAGTTGCATCTAACTGCCCAGAAGAAGTTAAAAAGGAAATAGAAAAGTATGATGTGCCAGTAATTGAATTCAAAGGAAGTAACATGGATCTCGGGGCAGTTTGTGGCAAACCATTTAGTGTTGCAGCATTAGCAATAATTAATGCAGGAGAATCTGAAATATTAAACATAAAAATATAAAATTTTTTTATATACGGGGCGATAATATGGGCGTAAAACTTTCATCTGAAAGCATAAGATATCTCACTCTTTTTGAAAGTATAACTGGGGCAAGTGTTAAAGATTGTATGATACAGGACGATAGAATAATTTTTGTTGTAAAAAAAGGAGATATGGGTGTTGCAATTGGAAAAGGCGGTATAAACATTGAAAGAGCAAAAGAGTTAATTGGAAAAAAAATAGAGGTTGTTGAGCATTCAGATAATCCTGAAGAGTTTATAGTCAATATATTCAAACCGATAAAAGTTAAAGTAAAGATAATTAAAAAAGGAGATAAAAAAATAGCTCATGTAAATGTAGATCCTCAATATAAAGGTCTTGCAATAGGTAAGGGAGGAAAAAATATTAATAAAGCTAAAGAGCTGGCTAAAAGACATCACGATATAGAAGATATTATCGTTAAATGAGGTGAGATCATGGGTAAAGGTCTGTTTGCAGCAAGAAAGCTGATTGAAAATAGAAAAAAGTTTAGATGGAGCGATAAAAGGTACGTCAGAAGGATACTACAATTGAACGTAAAAGCTGATCCTCTCGAAGGAGCTCCAATGGCGAGAGGCATTGTACTTGAAAAAATTGGTATTGAAGCAAGACAGCCAAATTCAGGTATAAGAAAAGCTGTAAGAGTGCAGTTAATTAAAAACGGTAGGCAGATTACAGCATTCACCCCGGGAGATGGTGCTATAAACTACATAGATGAGCATGATGAAGTGATAGTCGAAAAAATCGGTGGAAGAATGGGTAGATCAATGGGAGATATACCAGGAGTTAGATACAAAGTAGTAAAAGTAAACAACGTATCTTTGAAAGAACTATGGAAAGGAAGAAAAGAAAAGCCAATTAGGTGATGAATATGGGTAAATACGGTTTTACCAAAGAAGATTTACTCGTTTTCGGCAAATACGATGTTAGTGAAGTTGAAGTGAAAGATCCTGCACTTAAAAACTATATATGCCTTGAACCCAAATACGTCCCACATACACATGGAAGGCATGCTAATATACCTTTTGCAAAACAAAATGTGTTCATAGTAGAGAGACTGATAAATAAGGTAATGAGAAAAGAACACAACACTGGAAAGAAAATACTTGCCTACAATATAGTTAAAGAGGCTTTTGAAATAATAGAAAGAAAAACAAAGAAGAATCCAATTCAAGTCTTAGTCGATGCTCTTGCCAATGCAGGGCCAAGAGAAGAGATTGTAAGGTTAAAGTATGGGGGTATTGCAGTTCCAAAGTCAGTTGACACTTCAAGCTTAAGAAGACTTGATATAGCTCTAAGAAATATAGCCGAGGGGGCTAGGAGAGCTGCTTTCAAATCTAAAAGAAGTATAGCTTCTTGTTTGGCTGATGAGATTATTGCTGCTGCAAATAACGAGAGTAGAAGTTATGCCGTAGCTAAGAAAGAAGAAGTTGAAAGAGTAGCTAAATCTGCAAGATAATGGTGATTATAAATGAGCAGAGCAAAAAAGCTTGTAGATAAAATTAAAGAATTAATGTGGAAACCCGAAAAAATAAGAAACATGGGTATAGTTGCACACATCGATCACGGAAAAACTACGCTTAGCGATAATCTATTAGCAGGAGCTGGAATGATTAGTGAAGAATTAGCCGGAAAACAACTTTACTTAGACTTTGACGAGCAGGAGAAAGAGAGAGGTATAACAATAAACGCCGCTAACGTTTCGATGGTTCACGAATATAAAGGGAATGAGTACTTAATTAATCTAATAGATACGCCAGGTCACGTTGATTTTGGAGGAGATGTCACAAGAGCTATGAGAGCTGTGGATGGAGTAATAGTCGTTGTTGATGCAGTGGAAGGAGTGATGCCACAAACAGAAACAGTCCTTAGACAGGCATTGAGGGAGAATGTTAAACCCGTTTTATTTGTTAATAAAGTTGATAGATTAATAAGGGAGCTTGAATTAACACCAGAACAAATGCAAGAAAAATTGATGAAAGTCATACACGAGGTAAACAAATTGATCAAAGCAATGAAACCTGAAAAGTACGACGAATGGAAATTAGATGTATCAGTAGGTAAAGTCGCCTTTGGTTCTGCTTTGTATAAATGGGCAGTTAGTGTTCCATCTATGAAAAACACTGGTATAGGTTTCAAGCAGGTTTATGAATACATAAAGAATGACAATGTAAAAGAGCTTTCAAAGAAATCACCGCTACACGAAGTTGTATTGGATATGGTAGTTAAACATCTTCCATCACCAATAGATGCTCAGAAGGAGAGAATTAAAACTATATGGAAAGGAGATATAAATAGCCCAGAAGGAAAAGCTATGGTAAATTGTGATCCAAACGGTCCTGTAGCACTAATGATAACTAAAATAATTGTAGATCCGCATGCCGGAGAAGTTGCTGTAGGTAGATTGTTTAGTGGAACTCTCAAGCCGGGAATGGAGCTATACATAGTAGATAGAAAGACAAAGAACAGAATACAGACTGTAGGCTTATTCATGGGTCCAAAGAGAGTAGAAGTGCCGGAAATTCCAGCTGGGAATATAGTTGCTGTCGTTGGACTAAGAGACGTAATAGCTGGATCAACTTGCTCTACAAAAGAAGATTTTGAGCCATTTGAAAGTATAAAACACATCAGTGAGCCTGTTGTAACAATGGCAATTGAGGCTAAGAATCCAAGAGACCTACCAAAACTAATTGAAGTTCTAAGACAAGTGGCTAAGGAAGATCCAACTCTACATATAACATTAAATGAGGAAACTGGAGAGCACTTAATAAGTGGTATGGGTGAGCTACACCTCGAAGTAGTAGTTGAAAAGATTAGAAGAGATAAAGGACTTGAAGTTGTAACTTCACCACCAATAGTAGTGTTTAGAGAGACTGTAACAACAACATCACCAGTAGTAGAAGGTAAATCACCGAACAAACACAACAGATTCTACATAGTTGTCGAACCTTGTCCTGAAGAAGTGATAAGATTATTCAAGGAAGGAGAAGTGGACATGAAAATGGACAAGAAGGAAAGAAGGAGATTACTTGAAGAAGCGGGGCTTAGCAAAGAAGAAGCGGCTGGAATTCAGGAATTTTACGAAGGTAACGTATTCTGCGATGTAACCAAGGGTATTCAGTACTTGCACGAGACTATGGAGCTTATATTGGAAGGCTTTAGAGAGGCTATGAAAGCTGGGCCTCTGGCGAGAGAACCTGTTTATGGAGTTAAAGTGAAGTTAGTTGACTGTAAACTCCATGAAGATGCTGTCCACAGAGGACCAGCACAGATTATACCCGCAGTTAGATCAGCAATATTCGCAGCTATGTTGCAAGCTAATCCAACTCTGCTTGAACCTTACCAGAAGATATTCGTTACAGTACCTCAAGACATGCTCGGAAATGTAACAAGAGAAATACAGGGGAGAAGGGGACAGATATTGGAGATGAACACGGAAGGAGATATGGTAACGATAGTTGCAAAAGCTCCAGTGAAAGAGATGTTTGGATTTGCAGGAGATATTAGATCTGCCACAGCTGGTAAAGCTATGTGGAGCGTAGAACACGCAGGGTTTGAACCAGTTCCCGCAAACCTGCTTGAAGAGTTTATAATGGAAGTTAGAAAGAGAAAAGGCTTAAAACTTGAAATTCCAAAGCCAGAGGACTTTGTAGGCTAAATTTTTTGTTT
>JALSLC010000004.1 GCA_026988525.1 Archaeoglobaceae archaeon | reverse complement strand
CGAGAGAAGTGACGCAATATTCGTTTACGCTCACGAGTTACCCGAAAGTGTGTTGAACGCTATAAAAAAATCGAAAGCGAAGATTATCGTTTCAGCATCGGACTCGATCCCTGTTTCGAGAGGTTCTCCAGATGTGTTGAACAAGGCGATAGCTTACTTCAAGGTTGGGGGCAGGGAGAATTTAAGAAATCTCATCCGATTTTTACTCAAAAACCTTGGAATGGATTTAAAATGCGAAGATGTTAAGGATGTTCCTTGGCACGGCATATACCATCCCAAATTGGGTCTGTTCAAAAGTGCTAAAGAGTATCTGAACGTTTACGATAGAAGACCTCTCGTCGGCGTGCTGATTCACAGAACCTACTGGCTCTATGGAAATTTAGGGCACTTCGAGGAGATCGTTAAGGCTTTGGAGAATGAAGGTTTGGGAGTTCTGCCCGTTTTCACATACGGCTGGAGGGACGAGCTACTGAACACACCCTCAAAGGAGGACACGATCAGGGAGTTTTTCATCGTAAACGGAAAGCCCGTCGTGGATGCCGTAGTTAATCTGACCTACTTCTTCCTCCTCGATCACGGAAGGTGGGATAGGGAGGATAGATTTAGGGAAGTTTCGGGCTTGGAGTTGTTGAAAGCTCTAAACGTTCCGATAATTCAGCCCTGTTTCTCCTCGCTGAGCGTTTCGGAATGGCTCGAAAATCCTCAGGGCTTGGATTACCTCTCCCAAGTTTGGACGATCATAATGCCCGAAGTTGATGGGTTGATAGAACCGATCTACGTGGCCGGTTCTATAGAACACGATGGAGTCAAATCGTTCGAGCCCTACGAGGAGCATGCGAGATATTTGGCTAAGAGGGTGAAGAAGTGGATCGAATTGAGGAGGAAGAGACCGGAAGAAAGGAAAATCGCCATAATTTTGATAAATCCGCCTTGCAAAGGCTTAGAGGCGAGCGTTGCGGTCGGCTTTGGATTGGACGTTCCGGAAAGCGTTGCGAGGCTTTTGAATAGGCTGAAGAAGGAAGGATACAGGGTTGGAAATCCGCCGAAGGACGGAAAAGAGCTTATAAGGATGATACTGGAAAGGAAGGCCATAAGCGAATTCAGGTGGACGAGCGTTGAGGAGATCGTCGCTAAAGGAGGGGCGGTGGACTTCGTCGACCTAAATACATACATGGAGTGGTTCGACGAACTGCCAGAAAAGGCCAAAGCCGAATTGATTGAGGAATGGGGAAGGCCGGAGGAAGTGCTTGAAGGAAGAGGCAAGGAGCTCTCGGGGATGGTTTACGACGGTAAGTTCGTAATCCCCGGGTTGCTGTTCGGAAACGTTTTCGTAACACCCCAACCAAAATTCGGCTGTGCCGGGGCAAGATGCGACGGAAAGGTTTGCAAAATCCTGCACAATCCGAACATTCCCCCTCCCCATCAGTGGCTTGTAGTCTATCGCTGGATAACGAGGGTGTTTAAGGCCGACGTTATAATCCACTTCGGGACTCACGGCTACTTGGAGTTCAGGCCGGGAAAGGGTGTTGGTTTGTCAATTAACTGCTGGCCGGAGATAAGCATCGACGACGTTCCTCACGTCTACGTTTACAACGTTTCGAACCCGATGGAGGGTGTAATAGCGAAGAGAAGAGGCTACGCGACGATTGTGGATCACGTCCATCCTCCGATGGCTATGGCGAACGTGCTCGAAGATTTGGATTCCCTTCTCGCCCAATATTCGAAGGCCAAACAACTCGGTGATTTTGAGAGGGCGGAGGTGATATACGAAGAACTTGTCAAAAAGGCGAAAGCTTGCAACGTTCCGATCAAAGCGAATGATCCGGAGAAGGTGGTTAAAGAGATTCACAGATACGTCGAAGCCGTTAGGGGGACTCAGATAGAGATGGGCTTACACGTCTTTGCAAATCCCCGCTTAGACAAGATTGCTGAATACGTGGCGACGATCATGGCCTATGATACCCACAGGTATCCTTCCATAAGGAGGGTTCTGGCGGAATACCTCGGCCTGAATTACGACGAGATGGTTGCAAAGCCGAACGAGGTCAACAGATTGGGATTGACCAATTCAGAAACCCTAAGGCTTCTGCATGAAGTTGCGGTTAAAACGATAGAGGATCTGCTTAAGGCCGATAGAGATTTGGAGGAAATCGTTTTCGAAATACTGAATAAGAACATATCGGAGGTTTTCGGTCATGCTCAAGCTTAAGGTTAGGGACGAAAGGATAATTTCGGCTTTTAAGACCGCTTTGGAGATCGCAAACAAAATTAAGGAGTGCGTGAGGGAATACGACGGATTCGTTAAAGGGATAAGCGGTAGATTCGTTGAACCCGGAGCTTCAGGCTCTCTTACGAGGGGTAAAATAGAGGTGTTGCCGACCGGCAGAAACTTCTTCGCAGTGGATCCAACTTCACTCCCAACTCAATCCGCTTGGAAGATCGGAGTTGAGACTGCGAACAAGCTGTTGAAATACTATCTGGAGAATCGCGGCAGGTATCCGGAGAGCGTTGGGGAAGTGTTGTGGAGCATAGACGCCTACAAAGCGGATGGGGAGCAGATAGCCCGAATTCTCTACCTAATAGGAGTGAGGCCGGTTTGGGTGAACGGATCTGTTAAGGATCTGGAGGTGATTCCGCTCGAAGAACTTAAACGCCCGAGAATCGATGTAGTCGTCAGAATCAGCGGTATAGTTAGAGATACCTTACCGAACTACATACATCTAATAGATGAAGCCGTAACGAAAGTAGCTTTGCTGGATGAACCTCCAGAAATGAACTACGTCAGAAAGCATTATCTTGAGCATCTATCTAAGATTAGGGATGAAGAACTTGCTTTGTGCAGAATCTTTGGATCTCCACCCGGTAGTTATGGCGCTGGAGTGAACTACGCCGTGGAATCCTCAGCTTGGAAAAGCGATGAAGATTTGGCAAAGGTCTGGGTGCAGTGGAGCGGATACGCTTACACGAGAAAGCACTTCGGTAAGGAGGCTTTCGAAAGCCTCATCTTGAATTTGAAAACCGTAGATGTCGTGGCGAGAAATCACGTAAGCGACGAGCACGACATATTCAACTGCTGTTGCTACTTCTCCTACCACGGCGGATTTTACAACGCCGTCAAAAGCTTGGGTAAGGAGGTGGAGATCGTCGTCGTGGATACGAGGGATGTAAGCTCGACGAAGGTTAGGGAGATGAAGGGTGAGATAGAGAGGTTCGTCAGAGCGAAACTTCTGAATCCGATCTGGATTTCCGAGATGAAGAAGCACGGATACAGAGGAGCGAGCGAATTTTCTAAGAAGATACTGCATTTATACGGATGGCAGGCAACCACTAAGCTCGTTGATAAGTGGGTTTTCGACGAGATAGCGAAGACGTTCGTGCTCGATGATGAGATGAGGAGGTGGTTTGAAGAGAACAACGTTTACGCAATCGAAGAGATCGCGAGAAGGCTGATAGAAGCTTACGAGAGAAGGCTTTGGAAAGCCGATGAAGAGTTAATTGAGAAATTGAGAGAAGCTTACGCCGAAATTGAGGGGATTTTAGAGGATGAAGTTAGCGGGGACGTTCAGGGTGGAGTTATCGAGATTTACACGATGGATGAGGTTAAGGAGTGGAAATCGGGTAAGGTGGTGGAGATATGGGAGAAGCTGAAAGAATAGTATTCCCTTTCACAGCAATAGTCGGGCAGGAGAAGGCAAAATTGGCGTTACTCTGCAACGCTGTGAATCCTTCTATAGGAGGGGTTCTGCTTAGCGGTGACAAAGGAACGGGAAAGTCTACGATGGTCAGGGCTTTGGCAGACGTTCTGCCGGAGATTGAGGTTGTGAAGGGTTGTCCGTTCAACTGCAACCCCAAAAACGAGCTTGAGATGTGCGAAATATGTAGGGAGAAATTGAGGAGGGGAGAGATAGAGATCGAAAGGAGGAAGATGAGAGTCGTAGATTTGCCTTTGAGCGTCACCGTGGACAGGCTCGTTGGAACTCTCGACATCGAGAAGGCTTTAAAGGAAGGCGTAAGGGCTTTACAGCCGGGGATTTTGGCGGAAGCGAACAGGAACATACTCTACATAGACGAGGTCAATCTTCTCGACGACTACATAGCGGACATCCTGCTCGATTCCGCCGCTATGGGATGGAACGTCATTGAGAGGGAAGGCGTAAGCGTTAGGCATCCATCCCGCTTTATACTCATCGGTTCGATGAATCCTGAGGAAGGCGAGTTAAGACCCCAGATTCTGGACAGATTCGGTTTGTTCGTTCAGATTGAGGCGATAAGGGATGTCGATCAGAGAATTGAAATCATAAGGAGGGTCGAGGAGTTTCAGGCGGATCCTATTGCCTTCAGAAGGAGATACGAGGGTGAACAAAGAAAGCTTAGGGAGAGAATTGAGAGAGCAAGGGAACTCGTTAACGAGGTAGAGATGGACGAAGATCTGCTCAAACTTCTGGTTAAAACGATAATAGAAATGGGAATTAAAACTCACAGAGCGGAGATAATTACGGTTAGAACGGCCAAAGCAATAGCGGCTCTGGACGGGAGGAGGAAGGTTACGTTCGAAGACTTAAAGAAGGCCATGGAGTTAGCTTTACCACACAGACTAAGGGATAAGCCGTTCGACAAAATCGTGCCGCCGGAACTGAAAACTTCTGAGTCTGAGGGATCAAAAAACAAAAACAAGGAAAATGAAAATACAAAAAACGAAAAAAATTACAGTGACGGGACTGGAAGGGGAAGTAAAAACGTAGATCCGAATAGGACTGGAAACGCGGAAAGGATGTTCGATTCTAAAGACGTTAATGTCGAATTGCCGGAAGGTGGAGAGGGGACGGCGAAAAAGACTTTCAGAGGGGCGAGAGATGAAAAAGCTACGGTTATCGGCTACCCCCACGGCATTCCAATTTCTTACGTCCCCGGAAAATCTAAGGATGTCGATCTCGTAGCCACAATTAGATCCGCCATCGCTAAGGGTAGAAGGAAGATCTGCGATGATGATTTGATGATTAGAGTTAGAAAAACCAGACTTCCGAGACTGACCGTTATAATGCTCGACGCCAGCGGTAGCATGGCTGCGAAGCGTAGGATCGCCATAGCAAAGGGGATAGCTGAGAAATTGATCGAAAACTGCTACGTTAAGAGGGATTACCTCTCCCTAATAACGTTCAGAGGCTACAAAGCTGAAGTCCTCGTGCCTCCAACTAAGAAATACTCCGCCGTAATCGACTCCTTAAGATCCGTAAAAGTAGGGGGTAGGACTCCTCTTCCTTCGGCGTTGCAGACCCTACTTTCGATGGCGAAAAGCTTCAAACTCAAGAACAGAAATTCCGTCGTTAGAGCCATCTTAATAACGGACGGAAAGGCCAACACTCCCCTATACAGATCGGTGAAGGAGGATCTGGAGGTTCTTTGCTTAGCACTGAAAAAGCTCGGTGTAAAAATGGAAATATACGATACGAGAGTTGGATTTGATCCAGCCCCCTCTTACATCGACTTTCTCGCTGATAAGTTTAATGCAGAATTAGATGTTTTCAAGGCTCTCTGAATAAACATATCAATTTAAAATATAAAACAGCAATAACTCCCGAATGCATGAGATTTAATTATTTTAAAACATATTTAAAACACCAACATTAAAGTTGTAAGTAATAAAACTGTGCTTACAGCTGCATTAGCCTTAAAAAAAGCAATTTGAATCCTTTTTTCATCGTACTTTGATGGTGTTACTATTACATGCTGATATATAAGTAGTACAGCTATTACAACTAAACCTACTATTGCTTTTTCAAAATTGCCATATAAGTAAAAAGCTATACACAGCAAAACAAAGAATATTAAATGAAATAAGCATGAAATTGCCAAAGCTTTTTCAACACCGAAAATTGCACCCGCAGAATGAAGTTTATACTTTTTATCAAACTCTAAATCCTGCAAAGCATAAATTATGTCAAAACCTGCAACCCAAAAAGCTACAGCCAATCCAATTATACAGGGAATTAATTCACTGTTAAACGGGTTAAAAGAATCTGTTACTGACACCCAACCCCCTATTGGAGCAAAAGCAAGCGTCAATCCAAGTATAAAATGAGATAAACATGTATATCTTTTTAAATATGGATATACCCAGGCTATTATTACTGGAATTGGAGACAAAATAAACGCCACTTCGTTTATAAGATATGCTGAAACGAAGTAAACTATCAACGATAAAGTAAGAAGAGAATAGGCTTCTTTTAAGCTCATTTTTCCTGAGGGTAAGTGTCTATTTGCTGTCCTTGGATTTAAGGCATCTATATCTTTATCTATTATTCTGTTGAGTGTCATAGCAGCAGTTCTCATACCAGTAAATGCAGTAGCAATCAATATGATAATGCGTAAGTTTGGAATTCCTTTTGCAGCAAGAAAAGCACCAGCATACGCAAATGGTAATGCAAAAAGAGTGTGCTCTATTTTAATAAATTCAAGATATGTTTTAATTTTCAACCTCTCACTCACCTCCTAATTCAGATATTACGTTAAATCTTGCAGTATTTTCAACATTAACATACTTTCTCCAAGTTTTTTCACAACTACATTTTAAGTTTTCAAGAACTTTGATGTCCTGACTTATCGAGAATTTTCTTATAGCTGAAGATATATCTTTATCACATTTCCCACAGTTGTGCACAGCCCTAACGCTACCTGCTCCCACAGGATCACATATTATACATACTTCATTTTTATTAGTTTTATTATTAGTTTTAGATTTAATTTCAGAGAAGGCTCTTCTCAGAACTTTTACAGCAGACCACAACCAAGGTGGCCTATATATTTTTGCTTTCCATAGTTTTTCTATGTATGTGTTTTTGGGTATGTAAACTGGATTAATTGAGATAGTTCTACTATATTTCAAGCAATCTTTTATAGATTGAATACAATCTTCTATAGCTTCTTTCTCAGATAAGAATGGAGGTTTTAACAATAGATAAGTTCTAACTCCAGCTTTATTCTCAATTAAGTATTCTGCTGCTCTTTCATAATCTTCAAATGTAAAACCCTTATTTATACAGACATTTCTTATAAAATCGTTCGATGTTTCAAGACCTATACCTACTTCAAGCTCAAATCCCAAGTCAAAACAATCACAATTAAAAACGTACTCTGGCCTGCTTTCTACTATAAGCTTTTTATCTACTAAACTGTACACGTAATCTCTTGCACCTCTTGACACTTCTCTATCATCAAAAAAGCTACCTGAAGTAAATATCTTTACTACATCTCTAACTCCATACTTCGATATTGCAAAGTCTATTTGTTTTTTTAAATCATCTTCACTTACATTAGCTGAAATTGAAAATCCGCACATTAAGCACTTTCTCCAACTACAACCCCTCGTTCTGAGTATTATAGTCAGACAATCAACTATCTTGCTGTTCAACCTCTCTTTTTCAACCCAACAAGATACAGGCTTGTCTATCATTTTCATCCTCTTTATTAATTTTTAAAAGCTAAAAATGTAAACTGGTCTTTTACCTATTTTGTGTCCATAGTACAAACCTGCAAGAATTCCGGCTAAATGGGCTGAATATGCAATACCCGTAACCGAGCTGAAAGGCATGGAAATTAGATTGTAGAGTATGAACAAAACCAATGCCGCCCTTATACTTAGAGGTATAAAGAAGAACAACAGAACCCTTATTTCTGGAGCTATTATTGCGAGAGCTGCCATAACACCATATATCGCACCACTAGCTCCTAAGGCTGGATAAGGTGAGTGAGTTAAATAACAAAAAGCCAAATAGCCAAGATTTCCTGCTATTCCAGAAACAAGAAAAATTTCAAGGTATTTATATCCACCAACTCTTCTTTCAAGTTCTGCCCCAAAGAAGAATAGAACAATCATGTTAACGAGGTAGTGATCCATACCTCCATGAAGAAATATCGCTGTAACGAGTTGCCAAGGCATATAAATTACCTTTTCTGGCCAAAGAGCAAAGTATTCAATTATTTGAGGAAATATCATTTCCAAAAAGAATACAATAGTACAAATGCCTATTATTATATTGTTGTAGCCATACGCAGCTATGCCTCTGCGAGGTGGAGCATACTGAAATTTTTTCTTTTTAACTCTTACTGGAATATCCCAATCATCGTTCACTTTTAATTCAAATCAACTCCGGCTATTTAACATTTTAGCTTAAACGTATATTCTTTCATTACTGGCAAAAAGAATCATAAGGTACAGTAAGTAACTCAATTTGTTTAACCATTGTACAAGGTGTATTCCGACTATACCTTTTTTATAAAGTGTTACAGCTCTTCTCTCAGCTCTTCTAACTACAGTTCTTGCTACATTTAGAAATGCCGTTTCTCCTGAAGTTTCAAGTATTAGAAATGATTTTGGTAGATCTATACATTTTTCAATCTCTTTTATCGTGTTTTCAATCCACTCTACATCTTTTTCATCAATTTTTCTTTCACCCATTGAAACTTCACACCCAACTGAAAACATCTTTTTTTGAATCTTAAGAATTAAATCCCTCAAAACTTCCTCTTTACAAAAGATTCTCGCCAACCCCAAAAAGGCGTTTGCTTCATCAATACAGCCTATGCATTCAACAATTTCCGAATCTTTCCAAAGTTCACCAGATAATGTTTTTGTTTTTGAAGGGTCCTTTTGCCCATCCCTTAAGTCTTTCAATCTAACACCCCCAAATAGGAAACAATATATTTTTTCAAATATATATTAAAAATTATGAAGACTATAATACTAGCTGGCGGCAGTGGTACAAGGCTTTGGCCACTTAGTAGAGAGTACTACCCAAAACAGTTCATAAAGCTTGTAAATAGGAAAAAAACTTTGTTTCAATTAACCTTAGAGAGGGCAAGAATTTTCTCCTCCCCCGCTGACATATTTGTAGTAACAAATGAAAGACAAAGATTTATGGCTATTGATCAGATCTCTGAGCTTGGTTTAAAGATTCCAGAAGATAACGTTATAGCTGAACCTTGTCCAAGAAACACATTACCAGCAATATGTTATGCCATTCTACTAATAGCTGAAAGTGGCACTTCAAAAGTAGCAGTTTTACCTTCAGATCATTTAGTAGAGGCAGGAAGTGAATATAAAAAAGCTTTTAGATGCGCGTCCAAGCTTGCAGATAACTACCTTGTAACTTTTGGTATAAAACCAAACAAACCTCATACAGGATATGGATACATAAAACCGGGCGAGGAATTAAACTTTGGTTGTAAAGCATACAAAGTTGAAAAATTTGTAGAAAAACCAAATGAAGAGAAAGCAAAAAAGTACATTCAAGAGGGGTATTTATGGAATAGTGGGATGTTTTTATTTTCAACCGACGTTTTCTTAGAAGAATGTGAAAAGTATGCATCAGATATCTTAGAAGCTTTAAAAGAGGGGGGCCTTAAAAATTACGGGGATGTTAGAGAAATATCGATAGACCATGGATTGATGGAGAAGACAAATAGAGCTGCAGTAGTCTCTCTTAACACATTCTGGAGTGATGTAGGCAGTTTTGATGCACTGTACGAAGTTATGGAAAAAGACCACTCTGGCAATGCTAAAAGTGGAGAATGCGTAACAGTAGATTCATCAAACAATTTAATATACAGTGAGAGGCTCGTTGCCGCTGTGGGAGTTGAAAATTCTATAATAGTCGATACAAAAGATGCTCTACTTGTTTGCTCAAGAGGTTTAGCTCAAAGAGTTAAAGATGTAGTTAAAATCTTAAAGGAGAGTGGAGATAGAAGAGTTGAAACACATCTCACAGTCTACAGACCATGGGGTTCACACACATTACTTGAAGAGAGCGAGTTTTACAAGATAAGGAAGATGACAATCTTACCAGAAAGAGGACTTTCAATGAGGATGCACTATCACAGAAACGAGCATTGGGTTGTTGTTAGAGGTATGGCAAAAGTGGTAATGCAAGATAGAGAATTTTACTTACGTGGTG
This sequence comes from Archaeoglobaceae archaeon, assembly GCA_026988525.1. GTDB lineage: Archaea > Halobacteriota > Archaeoglobi > Archaeoglobales > Archaeoglobaceae > WAPX01. The sequence continues at coordinate 62,188 of JALSLC010000004.1, read as the reverse complement.
GGGAAAGCATGTTTGTTCCTGCTGGAACTAAATATAAAATTGAAAATCCTGGTAAGATCCCACTTGAACTTTTGGAAGTACAAATTGGAGAGTATCTTGGAGAAGATGACATCGTTTACTTTGAAAACCCTGACTAATTTAAGTTCGTTTTTTAATAAAATATTTCGGTAATCGAATGTTCGCTAACCGATATAGTTATATATCTTAATTTATTAAAGTGCGAAGATGACAAAAAAACCGAGTCAAGAGATTAGAGGTTTACTTAAACTATTAATTTTAAATGAACTTGAAAACAACGAAATTACAGGATATGAGGTCATACAAAGAATAAGCGAAAAAATAACAAAAAAACCATCACCTGGTTCAGTATATCCGATACTCAAAGAATTGACGGATAGTGGAATTCTGAATTGTAAAGAAGTTGGAAGTAAAAAACTATATACATTATCTGAAAAAGGAAAAGAGCTCTTAGGTAAAATATACGAGACAGAAAAGGAAGCAATATTCAACAAGGTTAGAATACTTAGACTTGCAGGAGTGATCAGCAAAGAGGAAGCAGAATACATAAATACGTTTATTAGTGAAAAAAGACAGAGATGGTTCAAATTATACAAACTAAAAAATTGGTTGAAGTTTATTGACCTGTTTTCTGAAATAGCAGAATCTGATCCGGAGTTAGCTGAATCAATTATTTCAGAGTGTCTAAATAAATTAGAAAAAATAAGGGGTGATGATAAATGAAGAGAGCTTTGTTAATAGCTGTTCTAATGGTAATTGCTATGATTACTCCAACAGCGGCTCTCTCAGCTGAAATGAAGTTTCATGCGACTTGCATACCCGACACTTTGCATCCGGGAGAGCTAACTAAAATAACGGTTTTAATAGACAACGATGCACGTGCAAACGGTTTTGTTGTCAATCCAAATACATCAGATTTGATGAACATTATAACAACAGCTTACAACGTCAGAGCTAATATGAGTGGAGATTTACCTTTTACAGTTGAAAATGCTCACTATCAGCTAGTAGGAACTATACCCTCAGCAAGAGTGGGAAAAGCGATTTTTATCGTAAAAGTACCGGATAACGCCAAATCGGGAACTTACAGCGTACCAGTCCATCTAAAATACACTCAGATAGTTGCAACTCAGACAACTAATGGATTTATGCTTACTTATCTCGAGCAAGTTGATACAGTTTACGTTAAAATAAATATCGTCAAAAAAGATTTTGACATAAGTTTAAAATCCTTAACTTCTCTGCTTGCTGGAGAAGAGGGTACAGTAAAGATTGCTGTAACGAACACTGGTAAATACACAATGGACAATTTAAGCATAGTTGCAAATTTAACTCCACCGTTTAAACCAAATCCCGGATCAAATACAGCGTTTTTAGGTAAAATTAATCCGGGACAAACGAAATATGCCGAAATAAAGCTTTTTGTATCAAGCTCAGCGCTAAATCAGACTTATCCTCTCAAATTACTGATTTCGTTCAATACTCCCGGAGGTAAGCCTATCATCTTTCCAAAAATCATTGGAATAAGGGTAATCAGTAAAGACATTTTCAACCTAAAAGTTATAAGTTCCAACGTTCCAAGGTACGTACCTCTTCCACCTACCGTAAATTTGCCTCCCCCATCTACAACAACTACAAGCAACAGTCAGTTTACAACAACACAAAACCCAGAACAAACACAAATGAATACGATGGATACTATATATTCGATTGGATACGTCGTAGTTAAAGTTACAAGTAATACCTTAGCAAAAGACGTTACTTTAAACATGATATCTACAAATCCAATGATAACAGCTATAACGAATCCATACGTAGGCACTCTAAAACCGGGAGAAAGTAAAGAAGCTATATTCTACATAAGGTCTATGGCTCCAGAGGGAACTTACAAAGCATTTATAGTAGTATCCTATAAGAATTCCGCCGGAGATAGCGTAATTAGTAAAAAGTACCCAGTAGCGATTAGAGTATGTTCTCCACCGTTTAAAGTCGTAAAGATCTCAACTAAAAACTTGTACGTCGGAAATATTGGAGAAGTAGATGTTAAAGTTACTGGAAACATAACCAATGCCAATTTCTACTTAATTTCTCCAGACCCGTCCATCAAACCTGTAAGTTTAACGAGCTATGCACCAAATTCAAACTCAACTCTACACTTTAGAGTTTATGTGTATTCCCAATCTACGGATGGATATCATTGCATGTACTTAGTTGGAAGGTACGATGAAGGTGATGCAAACAACCTCGTATCAATAGTAAAAATTCCGATCTTCGTTGAGCCAAAGACTGTTCTCTTCAGAGTCGAAAAAGTAGAGAGCATAGGGTTATACCCCGATGAAACTGGAACTGTAAAAGTAACAGTTGTAAACGCAGGAAATGCGCCTGTTTACAATGCTGTTGTGGAGTTGGGTGTTTCAGCTCCGCTATCAATAGCTGGAGAGAGTGCAATAGGCAGTATGATTGGTGTAACAATACCAGGAACGTACTTTGTAGGAACGCTAAAGCCCGGACAGAGTGCAACTGCGAGTTTCAGAATAAAAGTTGATAAGCATGCAGGAGCTGGAAACTACCCAGCTAATGTAAGAATACTTTACTACGATAGTAACGGGTACAAACATCTATCAAACTCTATAACTGTCTCAGTTGAAGTTAAAAACAAACCTCTTTTAACACCTCTGACGATTTCAGCAACAATATTTACAGCCATAGGTTTTATTTTAGCTATAAGGTACGCTAAAAAGAGAAAGAATAAAAACAATAAATAATTATTTTTTAATTTTTTAGGGTGATAAAAATGACTAAAGTAGAGGCAAGAATTGGTAAAATTAGCCCATGGTTATCTCTAATTCCAGTAATAGTCGGATTGTTCATGGTAGTTCTCGATATGAGTATATTGATGGTAGCTCTACCAAAAATAACTCAGGACTTTCACGCTACAGCATCTGATGTTCAATGGTTATTAAATGCATACTTAATAACTCTTGTAATCTTGCTAATAGTATTTGGGAAGATCGGAGATACTACAAGAAGAGATATACTCTATGCAGTTGGAATGTTTATATTTATAATTGGAAGTTATTGTTCTGCAAAATCTTGGAATATAGGTGTTTTCATACTCTTTAGAGTAGTTCAAGCCATCGGTGGAGCAGTTATCATGGGTAATAGTCTTGCTTTGATAACTGAGCTTTTTCCACCTGGGCAAAGAGGAACTGCTATGGGTGTAGAATCAATACTAATTGCCACATCCTTTGCTCTTGGCCCAGTTATTGGTGGGTGGCTTACAACTAACCTCAGCTGGCACTGGGTTTTCTATATAAACATACCCATTGGTATATTTGGAATTGTGACTGCATTTCTGTTATTTCCACCACTTGGTGGCGTTTCAAAAGAGCCGATCGACTTTATAGGTGTGTTTTTACTAACAATTGGACTTGGATTTTTCACCCTCGCAGTTATAAAAGGACAGGACTGGGGTTGGTGGAGTAGAAAGACAGTATGGAGTTTTATAATTTCGTTTGCTTGGCTTTTAGCCTTTATTGCAAGAGAAATTAACTACGAGTATCCAATTTTAGATATTAGCTTATTTAAGATAAGAAATTTCACATCCTCGATGATGGCTTTGTTTTTCATGTCATGGGCTCTCGCTTCTGTAATATTTCTAATACCTTACTACTTACAGGGAGTTTTGTGTTTAACTGCACAGAGTGCTGGAATATGGATGCTTCCAATCTCAGTAGTTAACATAATTATTGCACCTATTGCAGGAAGGTTGAGTGATAGAATAAACCCACAAATATTGATGTGTACTGCTCCATTCTTGTTTATCTCCGGACTATATATGTTATCCAATATAGGAGTTAACAACGATTTTTGGAGCCTTGCATTACCCTTTGCAACACTTGGATCTGGGATAGGTATGATGATGCCGGCAGCTATGAACGTTATGATGAGTTCAGTTCCAAAGGAAAAAGCTGGAATGGCGAGTGGTACTATTCAAACATCTAATTCTTTGGCGAGGAGCATAGGCATAAGTTTTGGAGGTGTAGTATTTACAAACAAAATGAATGAATTAATAGTTAATGCAGGTAACAGAATTCCCAGCCCCCAAGAAATAAAACTTTTGGGTGTTTTAGCCGTAAAAGGAAATCCGTTACCTTTACTTGAAATAGTGGACGCTTTTCTAAAAAGCTTACATGCTGTGTTTAGTGCAGCGATACCAATAATAATAGTAAGCTTAATTATAGCTGCAGTGTTTGTGAGGGGTAGTGAACATGTAAAAAGAGTTAGTGAGTTTGGACTTGCAGGGTGAACAACTATGAATGAAATAAAGATTGCCACTGATTGGGAGGGTCCGTGGGTAACAAACGATTTTGCCTACGAAGTGTGCTCAAAGCTTTACTCACCACAGTTTTTTGAAAAATTAAGCAATTACGACGACTATTTAGCTTATGTAGTCAAAAAACCAGAATACGAACCGGGAAACACTTTAAAACTTATAGCACCTTTTTTAGTAGCAAAAAATGTCACATCAGATACTCTCAAGCAGATGTCTAAACCTAAATATTTAAAAAAAGCATTTTCTGCAAGAAAAGCTTTAAACTTCTTCAATTTACTGGTAGTTTCAACAGCGTATGAACAATTCCTTGAAGTTAGCTGTCTGGATATGGACTTTAGAGGAACTAACTTTAAACCAGAAAAATATGAAATGGATGAGGAAGAAAGAAAATATCTTATAGAAGTATCCAAGTTAATTCCAGAGAAAGATTACGAATGGCTTGATCATTTTTTTTGGAAAGAAATGAAAAAACTAAAAACGAGTTGGGAAATACTGAATGACGTTAAAGTTACTGGTGGTATTAGAAAGAAAGAGATTGCAGAAGAGTTTGAAGCAAACGTTTGTGTAGGTGACAGTATTTCTGATTCAAAGATGCTTGAATGGGTATCGAAAGATGGTCTTGCTATATCTTTTAATGGAAATAAGTATGCATTGGAAAAAGCCAATGTTGCTGTGATTTCTGATAGCGTATCTGATTTAGCTTTGATAATTCACATTTACGCTAAAAAAGGTATTAGTGGAGTTAAGACTCTTTGCGAAGCAAAAGATGGATTTTATTACCTCCCAGAATTGAAAGATAAAGAACTTGAGGAAGTAGTTAGAAAATCAGAAAAAATGAGAAAATTGGTGAGAGGTAATGCCGGAAAACTCGGCTGACGTTGTTTGTTTTGGTGCACTTAATATGGACGTGCTCTACGTTGTAGATTCTTTACCATATCCTGATGGAGAAAGCTATGTCTTAAAAGTAGATACTTTTTCAGGTGGATCAGCTGCAAACACTGCTGTAGCTCTTGCTGAATTTGGCAACAACGTTATTTTTGTTGGAGCAGTAGGAATGGATGAATTTGGTAAAAAATTAAAAGAAGATTTAATTCATTGGGGCGTAAAACCAATCCTACATTACGGAGAAAGAAGTGGAAAAGCTTTAGTTTTCGTAGATTTGGATGGAAATAGATCAATTGTCGTTGATCCGGGATCTAACGATGAAATAAGTGAATTTCCAGATGTTAATGGAAAATTACTTCACCTAACATCTTTTGTTTGTAAAAACAGTGATAAACCATTTTATGCACAATTAAAAGCTACAGAAAGTTTTGATAATGTAAGCCTCGATCCTGGAGCCATCTACGCAAGAAGAAAAGATATAATAAAATTGATTGAAGCATGCACTATATTTTTACCAAATAAAAAAGAAATAGAAATTATTACTGGAATGAACTACAAAGAAGGGGCAAAAAAAATTTCAAAAATTATGGATGGTATAGTTGTAGTAAAACTTGGGAAAGATGGTTGTTATGCAACAGATGGTGAAATTGAATTGAAAGTCGATTCATTTGATGTTAAATTAGTTGATACAACTGGAGCAGGCGATGCTTTCAATGCAGGATTTATACACTCGTGGATAAGAGGGTACGATTTAAAAACATGTATGCTTGCAGGAAATTTCTCGGCATCAAAATGTGTTGAAAAATATGGTGCCCGAAACTTTCCCAGTAAAAAGGAGATGGAATTCTTTCTTACGAAAAGAAGTAGTAAACAAGAGCTACTATAAACACTAAAACTGCTATTGCAATTGCAATGTCTATTGCAAGTAACTTGTTGCTTCTTTTGTTTTCCAATTTTTTTCTTCTTTTATTAATATCTACCAGTATATTCAATTGGTCATCAACATACCCCTTTTCAATCAATCTTTCTATTGCTTTTGTAATTACTACTTCCGGATAACCAGTCATCTTGGATATCAATCTTACATTCTTAGTGTCTTTTAAGCAAAGTAAAATTGCTCTTTCAACTTCAGTAATATATTCTACACTCTTTTTTTTATTTTTAATTTCTTTTTTAATATCTAATTCAAATCTTTTTTCATGAAATGACCCATCATCTATTAAAAAATCTAAATCACCCATAACTTACCACCTCAGGATATACTTTATTTTACCATAAGGTTTTGGATATACATTCTCACCAGCTACTCTCCTTGCAAGAACGTAAAATTCCTCAGACACTTTAGCCTCTGGTTTTACTGCAGTTACGATAAAACCTTCTTCCCATCCTCTTTTTATTGCTTTCGATTCTCTAATTATTCCCGCAATATTTCCTATTCTTTTTTCTACCATAGCTACTGCCCATTTTTCCCCCTTGTATCTATTTATTACAACTCCATCAAATTTAACGTCCATTTTATCAATCACTTTTTTCACTTTGCATGCATCAACAATCGAAGTTTCTTCTGGGTTTACTACAATATACACTTTATCGCAAGTCATCATTGGCATTACAGCGTACTTGTTTAAACCAGCAGCAATATCCAATACTACAAAGTCATAAACATCCCTTAGGGAATAAACTATTTCAATAAATTTGTCCATAGCTATATCCTCTGAACGGGATGGCAGAATATCAATAGAAAAGTCTCCAATTTTTAGAGCATATACAGCATCTTTTAATGATACTTTATCCTCTAAAACATCCTGCAAAGTTACAGAAGGTTCAAGAGCAAAAATTGTGTGTAAGTTTGGTAGGATGACATCACCATCAACTACTACAACCTTACCAAAGAGTGATAAAGTTACAGAAAGATTTGCTGAGATAGTAGTCTTTCCAACACCACCTTTACCAGAACATATGCCCACTATTGGCATATTATCACCTTTATTGAAATTCCAAGAAAGTCTAACCCTATTTAGAAAAAAATGATAAATTATTTATCTCTTTTCATAACCTTCTGAATTATGCCAACTCTCCGTATAAGGGTTGCTATCCTTGTTATCTCAATATTGCTTCTATTTACTTCAATCCATCTATGTGCAGCTTTCTCCTCTGAAGATTTTCATGTTGCCATAGTTAGTAAAGTTTATGACTACGATCACTATATCCCAAGAAATCCTGTTGTTTTCAAACCGGGAAGTACAATAAAACTGTATCTTGGAGTTGAAAATGTTAATATAAATAGGGCTGCTGCTGTTGATTTTGTAGTTATAATAAAGGATCCAAAAGGATACGTTGTTTATGGAAAAGTAGTAAGTGTTTCTACTCTTAGCTATAAAGATAAGATCTACAAAGTTTTGAAAATAGATATTCCTGATGATTGGATAGGTGGTAGATACACAATAGATGCATATGCATTTGATGTTTTAAATACACTCCCAACGCAGGTTAGCTACAATGATCTTTATTATAAAATACTATACTCAGGAGAAACTTCACCATCAATATCTACTATTCCAAGAAAGGAAGCTCCTTACGTAGAGAAAAAATTGAATTTTTATATAAGTAAAGTTTTACCTATAAAATTATATATATTTAATGAAAAATTAGAGGCTAAAACACTACCAGTTGGTGTATCTAATAAACTTAAAGTATCTATCTTAAATCCAACAGACATTGAAGCAAAAACGACTGTTAATCTAATTGTAGATGGCAAAATTTTGGATTCCAAAGATGTAACTATATCCGCCAGAAGTGTTAAAGTTGTTTCTCTTGAAATTCCACCACTAAAAGGTGGTACTCACAAAATAAAAGTCTATGCTAATCATGCAAAATATATTTTAACACAACCAATTGTAATTTCTCCACTAATATACGATGGAAATGTTGTTCTTGGAAAAATTTTGAATGGTACGGTAGTGTATTCTCCAAACAACTATGTTCTTGGTAGTGCAGGAATTAGCTCAGAAAACAACCTTAGCATTAGTGAGGCTTTAAACAATCTGAATACTTCAAGTTTAAATAGAGAGAGTGCGGTGAAAATGCTTACAAATATACTCGCCTACGTTTACACTCACAACAAATACAAGGGAATCGTAAATGTAGCCCTTCTGAAAGGTAGTGATAGCAGGGCAGAAAAAATTTTACCAATACTTTTAGATATTATTAAAAAAGAGTCGCATGCACCAATAAGGTACGTTGGAGTTAGAGATGAGTACAATTTAAAAGACGTTAAAGTACTATTTTATGTTGGAGCAAATCCCAAGTTTAATGTTAATTTGCTAAAACAATTCTTTGAAGATAACGGTACGCTTATTTGTGATAATCCCAGTTACTGGACTACCTACAAAGACGAACTTGCAATTAAACTATCAGTACTTGGAGAGTGGAATCCAACTACACCTCAATCCTTATACGACTCTTACTACAACTTAAGAATAGATAAAGGAATTGTAGTTAAAATATCTACCATAACAGAAATTCCAACCAAGTTCAAATATCTATCCCTCGAAGTTAAAGGTCCTCCAGGAACAGGGATGCCTCCTCTTGTAAATGTAAGTACGCCAATCAATATAACTTTTGAAGTTAAGAACTTTGGAACAAGTGGTAAAAAGCTTGTAGAAGTTGCAGTAAACGGTAAAGTAGTGTTTAACAAATCAATATTTCTTAAAACAGGACAATCTGAAAAGATAACTTTCCAGTATATACCAGAAAAACCGGGTAGCTATAGAGTTACAATACCAGGAACCAATTTAATGCAAGTATTTTTTGTCAAATCAAAAACGCCAGTACCTATTTCAACACCTATAAGAAAACCTGAAAGAAAAACTGGTGCTTTGATAGTTGCGCTATCAGCAGCTATATTGGCTATACTGATAATAGTAAGGATATTCATGAGAGATTAAAACAAACAAAAAAGGTGAGAAATTTTGATCTCAGACATAGAAGAGTGTGTTCTTAAAAAAATAATATTTGGTGAAAAAAATTCAAAAAAAATTGCTGATAGTTGTGGAATTACAGAAGTAACTCTAAATGTAATTTTAAAAAGATTGATTGATGAGGGTTACATTGACTGGGAGATAAACCCAACTGAAAAAGCATACAGAGAACTAAAGTGGGTTAATGGAGTGTATCCAATCGAATACTATGTAAATACAAAAAAATTTTTAAAAATGACTATTGAAATTGCAATTGTAGTTATGTTCTTTGTAACACTAATTTTAGTCACATGGTGGGTTCTATGGAGTTAGAACTGATAGTATCAGAAACTTTTGGATTGATAGTTATAGCGGGTATGTCTATAATAGTTACACTTATCAAAGCTGGATGTAAAATTGCACATGTAGAAAGATTTAGAACATATATGTTTGGGAAAAAGAGAAAAGATTTCGTTAAAAATGCAATAAAACTATCTAAACATGAAAATCCGCCTTATGGAAGAATTGCCTTAACCTTAGCTGTTTTTAGTGTGTTACTTACACTGACTCTTACACACAAACTGTTTTTTGCAGTAGTAGTGTCCGATAGTATGTACCCCACATTTCATAGAGGTGATATGTACTTAGCACAAGCAATATACATTAATCCAAAACCCGGCGACATAATAATGTTTAGAAGGCCTGATGTTGGTCTTCCAGTTTCACACCGAGTTCTCAGAATTGTTGGAAATTTAATATATACTGGTGGCGATGCCTCAGGCCCAGATCTAATACCAATACATAGAAGTGATGTAATAGCACAGGCTGTTATGATAGGGGGTAAACCAGTAGTTATCCCCGGCTTAGGTAAGTACTTTATATTGAATGCAAAAGAAATGAGAAGTATTGGTCCATACGGTGAAGAATTTCTATTTTACCAGAATTTAATAAAAACTTTTAAGAGCTATGCTATAGCAATAATCATAATATGTTTAAGTGCCTACGTTTACTTAGAGCTTGAAAGTTATAGTTACAGGAAAAAGATTAAATAATTAGCTTTTTAGCCATCTTATAATATCGCTAACAAAAGATGACGTTTTTCTTAAAAAGAAATTGGGCTTTTCTTTTTTCTTTTGGTAACTTTCTTTTTGATTATCTGATTTTTGTTTACCGGACTCCAAACTCAATTCTTTTGCATAAAGGTAGTACATGTATGCGTAAAGTAGAGATGTTGAGAAAATTATGCCCATTAGTGTGGGAATTCCGAGTAAGTTTTGTATGACAATTGACATGGCTGGAACTATCAAAACTGGAATACCCATAACAAGCCAAGCTTCAAATCTACTAAACAATTTGAATTCCCTTGTTATAAAAGCCCACCATATTATGTAGAGTACAACAAAAAGATAGGGTGTATAATCTGTATAGTAGTTTAGCATTAAAAGATAAGAACAAACATAAACAAAACTAACAATAATAGTTCTCATGTAAAATGAAACATCTCCTACAAAGCCCGTTTGAGCTTTAAAACTTTCAAGAGAATCCACTTTTTTTGTTAATTTTTCAAGTTCAGCCTTAACTTCGCTGAGTTCTACAGTATTGTAGGCCACCTCCTCTAAGACAGGTCTTAATCTTGTAAATACCAACTCTTCAAAAAGATCATCAGCAATAGTTGAAAGAGTGATAAGTTTTTTGTAAATTCTTAAAGCACCTCCTGTAAGAACGACACCAAAAACAAAGAACACAATATCTGTCATTAAGTATTCAAAACTTTTTCCAGTCGAAAAATCATTATACATAGAAATAATTGATGCTGAAAGTACGGCTACACCTACTAAAAAAGATATAACTATAACTGCTTTCTCTGTAGCGTACTTCATCGATTTAAGAGGTTACTCATCGTTTATAAGTGTTTTCTAATTTGTTGTACTGCATACTTTATATTGCAATGGCGAAATAGATTTATACATTCAATAAGTATCATAATTGTAATGGTGAAAGAATTAAATGATTGCAAGGGGCAGTTAAGTCTCGATGTGCTTGTAGCCCTTACAATATTCATGGTTACTTTCATATTTATACTTCAGTATATACCTTCAATATTTGTTGTTCAAAGGAGTGATATATCCTTAACAGCCAATGCATATAGAATAGCTTCTCTACTCTCCGAAAGTCCGGGCTACTGGACTAACGGAAGTTGCAATGGAACGGATTGGGAGAATCATTGGAAAAGCGATGATGTAACTATCAGAGTTGGTTTGAGTGATGGAAATCCGTGTGAGTTATCCATTAAAAAAATTCTAAACTTTTCTGAACTGTATAACTACAGAGGTTACGATTACATAGCAAATATGTTTGGTGTTAAAAACTACAACATATCTATTCAATACTTAGATAGTAACTCATCCAATCCAATCTACTCTTACTACAATGGAAAACCACTCCTACTAATAGGTTTGCCAGTTCCAAAGTATGGAGATGTACTTAGATTTGAAAGAATTGTTTACTTCAAAAATGCATCCGTAGTATATGATATAACTACATCTCAAAAAGGAGTTAATAGAACAAAACTCTTCAATGTAACAACTCCCTCTACCTTTTTGTTTGTAGTAACAAATACATCTGTTTGGGGGAGTGGATATGGTAGCTGGATACAAATAAAAGTTAGCAGAAAAGGATGGGGTGGCCCAAAAATTTTGAGAATACCGAGTAAGGGAACTCTATCCCCTGGAATATACAGTGTATCTAACTTACCTTCAGGTCTACTAAATCTAACTATAGTATCCCATAACTTAGCCGGATATCTGATATACTCTCCAGTTGGAGAGTATGTAGCTGGAAGAATTGCAGCAAAGTTGGTTGTTTGTGTATGGTGATACTATGAATGATAAAGGTCAGACTTTCACTCTTGAAAGTATTGTAGCCTCCTTACTTTTGCTTGTAGTAGCCTACTTCCTCTTCAGATCAACTCTTTTAATAGCTCCTCAATCAGCTCAAATAACAGATGTTCAATTAAGTCAATATGGTAAAGATATTTTAAGACTGTTTGATAATCCAAAACAAAGTTTACTTAACGACACTCTTGAATACGCTCTCGAACACATCAATTCAAGCAATTCATCTACCTTGTCCCTAATTAATTCTATTAAAAAGTGTTTGCCAAAAGATGTGATGTTTAACTTGGATGTATATTACTACAACAACACATCTATTTTGGATTATAAAATAACTCACAATATTCCCACATCGAATACAATCACAGTATCGAGATATTTGGTTATAGATAGCAGTAATTTTGTTAATAATTCTCCGTTTGTTACAAAGACTGCAGAAAGTTCGAGTTATCCAGTTGTTTTGGAGGTGAGACTAACACTATGGAGAGTTTGAATTTCAAATTTATAAAAGATAAAAAAGGACAAATTATAATAATTATAGCTTTGTTCATCTCAGTTTTACTTGCAGAACTGTCCTTAGTATATACTCAAAATATATTAGCAGGTATGGAGAGCAGTACAACTCAGCTCACATTTCCCAAATATCCAATAGAGAATTTGAGAAAAATAGCATTAGTTGATTTAAAAAACTACGCAAAGTCAAAACCATCTGGATTTTTAAATTACGCTTTAAAGTTAAACGAGCAAGTAGAAGCACTCTATGCAGAACATGGATGTTATGCCAGTATAAATATTTTAGATGTTAAATATACAAGCACAAACAAAATTTCTTGTTATACTGTAAGAATAATTTTCTTTAATCAAGGTGTTAAATATGTCGATACGGAAACAGTTGTCGTTTAAAGATGAAAAATCAGGAGTATCTGTAATGGTTGAATATATATTAATAGTAGGTATTCTCGCTCTTGTAATGGCTTTTATGATTCCTCAACTAAATACATTGATGTCTAAGTTACCGGTTTCAAATGCTATGAAAAATCAGTTTCAAGATGTTGCCAGTGAGATAACTTCCCAAATAACAGATATGATGATTATTGCTCCAAAAAATGGCACTGTAGTAAGCAAAGTTTACATGCCCGAATCCGTAGGCAAACATACGTATAGCATTGAAATTAAAAACAATAAGCTAACAGTGAAATCGAGCGTATGGAGTGAAAAAGTGGATCTCGGGCAATCTACACTTGGTTTTGTAACAGAGGGTACAACATTTAGTAGCGAAATTACGCATGAAATAGTGTTAAATACATCAATACATCTTATGCCAACTGCAGTTGCAATAGTCTATCCAACTGAAGCATTAGTTAATGAAAATGTTACTTTTGATATGACAAATTCTTATGGAGAGGGTACACTCTACTATAAATGGTATTTTGGTGATGGAAGTAGCTATCCATCAAGTGGTTGGAAAGAGTACGATCCACTAAATCCACAGAGTGGAATAATATATCATTCATACAGTTCACCGGGCAACTATACAGTAACTCTTGAAGTAAAGGATAGTTATGGCTATGTAAGTTATGATAAAGTAAATGTAAATGTAACTCGAAGTCCGGTAGCAAAACTTTACGTCAATAAATTCGTTGTACCTTCAACTATTGCTCCCGGTAGTACTTCGACTGTAAACATATTTTTATACGGAAATGGGATAAATCAAACATCTGTTAATATAACTGTAATTCACACAATAGATACCTCAGGCAGTATGAGTGAGTTTACACCACTAAGCAGTAATACAGGGTCAATTTCACCAAATCCGGCAGTAGTTTCGTTTAATTTAACGTCAGGTAAGAGTTATTTCATCTTTGTAACGACATCGGATTTTGAAACTTTCTACGCTAATTACAATATTTATCCAATTTCAATATTTATAAAGTCCCCCAACGGTAATTATGTTCAAGCTTCTGACATTTGGATTTATGATGGACAGTTAGGTTATGGATATTTGATAAATAACCCTCAAAGTGGAACTTGGAGTTTGGCAATAGAGGATGCCAAAATAACCTCTGAAGTAGCCAACGTCTATGTTTTTGAAGTTAAAAGTTCCTTCTTTGGTGTTTATAGCATAGTAAAAACAATACTATCAGATACAGTAACAGTTAATCCAAGTTATAAGTCATACGGAATAGATGTGCCGAAAGAAGCTACTGAACTTGGAATTCAATTGATTCCAGTTCAAACTCCTGCAACTTTATATCTTTGGCTTCAGGATAATACAACAAGTTCAAAGCTACTTGCTGTCGCAAATAGTAGTTCCGCCTGGATAAACGTAACAAATCCTTCACCTGGATATACAGCTTATGTAGTACCAATACTTCCTCCAAATACTATCGAAAACTTTTATCTAAATACATACATACCAAAAATAGATGCTGCAAAGATTGCAGCTAAAACATTCAACGGATTTTTAAGAAAGTTTGACTATGTAGGTGTTGTTGGATTTAGTACTTATGCTTACTATGTAGTTGTGCCACCTACAAACGATACATCGTACGTTAATTCATCAATAGATACGCTAACTGCTGGAGGTTATACTGCAATGGCTTCAGGAATAGACAAGGCAATAGATGAACTACAAAGTTTTAACAACAGTAAAAACAGTCCTGCTATAGATGTAATAATACTACTTACAGATGGGAACGCAAACATAGATCTCAAAGGGCAATACAACGTTAGACAAGCTATAAAAGACGTTATTTACGAGGCTAATAGAGCTAAGAACTTAGGTTATATAATATACACAATAGGTTACGGAAGTGATGCAAACGCAACTTTATTACAAGAAATAGCAGAAATTACGGGGGGTAAATACTACTTTGCAGCAAATGCTGAAGAATTAAAGAGCATATATACGTCGATAGCAAAAGATGTTTTAACTAAGGTTGCCGAAAACGTTACAATCACCGATGTTATACCACCTGATTTACAGGTAGTTTCTGCCTCCGGAAGTGCAAAAATAACTCCAACATCTAATGGAACCAAAGTTTCTTGGAGCATTCCGGCAATAAGAATTAATCAAAGCTGGTTGGGAAGCATTACAATCAAGACTTCAAAAACAGGTATTTTACTAACAGATGTCGTAAATGTATCAAATGTAACATACTTTGATGTAGTTAAGTCTAAGGTTGTAACCATACCCCTACCAGCAAGAAAGTTAAACGTTACCACTATAAAAACGGCAAGTTTTAAGCTGAGGTGAATTTAATGAGAAATTCAAAAGGTGTATCAGAAGTTGTCGGAAACTTAATGATTCTAATAATTATCGCAATATCGCTATCTGCCATTCTATCATATAGCTACCCTCTTATACTTTCAAGTCAAGAAAATATAAAAATGAGAAATGTCGTTTCAGCAATTGTTTTCGCAAAAGAGAAGATGGATTTAGTCTCTTCAGATGTAGTTCCATCAACCACTGTCAAGTTTCCTCCATCTGGAGGGTATATTGGAGTGTCGCACAATTTCTATATTTACATATACATTAACAATTCACTAATTGATGTAACCAACAATCCCGGTGAATTGGTATATAATTCTGGAAATAAGTATTTAGCAGTGGAAATGGGGGGAGTATTCAAAAAAGAGGGTATAAACGATTGGATAATTTATCCACCTGAGCTAATTAAATCTGGAAACAATATAGCTATTAATATTATAGATTTGAGTGGGGAAGGCTCCGCGGGTGGTTATGGAATAGTTAACGTATATATGAGGTATATTTACCAGAAAACGTACTACTATCCTAACTCTGAACTTAAAATAGTAATGAAAACGAACTATCCTTCTGCGTGGGAAAGGTATCTTAAAAAACAGGGATTTAAAGTCAGTGTTAGTGGTAATGAGGTAACAGCTGAAACTGAGGGAAACGTTACTGTATGTGTTTATGGAATAAAAATACTGATTTGAGGTGATACTGTGAAAGATAAAGCTGTTTCAAGTGTACTTGGATACACAATGATTCTTGCCATAGTGGTAGCTGTGCTATCCTTAGTATTCTCTCATACGTACTATTTGGTTGGTGAAGCCAAAGAGAAAGTTAAGTATGAAAGCTTAGCCCAAGGATTTGAAAAAATTCAGAACATGATTAACTATGTAGCATACTCTGGCACATACAATAGATATGTCAGAATACTTTTAAGCGGAGGAAGTATGTCTGTTGGAAAAGGTGGCTACATTGAGCTAAAAGTTTACAATACTTCAGGTTTAAAACCAATTTACACTTTTAATGGATATACTGGTTCAATAGAATACGCATACAAAAATTACAAAATCTCATTTGAAAATGGAGGAGTATGGCTTAAAAGTAGTGGTGAAACAATAGTTTCTGCACCAAGGATTTTTATTTATAAAAAAGTTATTCATAACCAAACTGTGTTTTTTATGTCGTTGATCATTTTGAATGGAAGTGGAGCTGTAGGAGGCAACAGCTTTGTAGGAGTTAATGTAAAATTCAATTCTTCAAAAGTTAGAGTTTTTGGACCGGGATATGCCAAATTAAATATAACATCTGACTACGCTAAGGCTTGGTACGATTTCTTTAACAGAATTAAGAGAGGAAATCAAAACAATGCTGAAATACAAACTCTATTAGAGGGTAACAAAGTGTATGTAACAATACATTTTTCTGAAATGATTCTTACAAAGTACAACTTAAATGTAAAGGTGGAATAAAAAATGCAATCTTATATATTAATTGTTAGAGTCTTAAATAATTTTTCTGCAAGTGTTGGATCTCTTGGGAAAGTGGAATTTTGTAGAGGCTATTACATGTACGTTGGAAGTGCAAAGAATGGGATTCACAGAGTTTGCAGACATTTCAAAAAAGATAAAAAGTTAAGATGGCATATAGACTATCTAACTACATCAAATCAAGCCTTACCGGTTTGTGCTTACTTATTTAATAAAGAAGAGTGTGAACTATCAAAAGATCTGGCAAAAAAATATAGTTTTATTAAAGGTTTTGGTTGCTCAGATTGTAAGTGTAAATCACACCTATACTATTGCGAAAGTTTTCCAGTATTTAGGACACAAGTAGTTTTACCATCCGATTGTTTTAACTTAGAAATGAATTCATCAGGATCTTTAACTCCAAAAACGTAATTTCTTCCCGCTTTAATCAATACTAAGTTTTTGTTTTTTCTTGAGTAAACAAGAGCAGTCTTACCTCTTATACTGTAAACACCGTACCACCCAAAAAGACCAGCAGTTCCAATCAATAAACCAATGCCTAAGTCATCTAAAATTTCGACATCTTTGCTTATAGGACATTTAACTGAGCCTAAGACTCTATTAACCTTTATATGATCTGATTTAATTTCCACTGATGTCGGCATCATCAAAAAAAGAAAAAAAATAAACAATACCAAAACTACGAATATTTTCAATTCATCGTATATGTAACAAATATAACCAAAAATTAAAAGGAAAATTAGAGCAATAGAAGTTATAATTTTTACACTTCTATCAACGTCAAGTTCATACAAAATTTACACCTCCATAACTCTAATTAACTTTGGATTTTTCTCAAGTACAAGCCTAAAACCAAGTTTTTTCAAAAATTTTCCAGTTTTTGAGTTTGGAGCATGAATTAAAACTTCAATTAGATCGTCAGGTGTATCTATATCACACCCCGCAAAAAAAGAATCAAATATACTTACTCTGTAATCCATATTTTTAGCAATTGTAATATGCTTTAAATAACTTCCATAATGATAGTTGACTTTAAACTTTTTTCTAACAAAAAGCATGTTAGTGCCACCTCTTCTTCCCGGGGAGATTACTACATCCCCCTCAGTTTCAAAGAACTTCTTTAAAATGCGTTCATTAATTAGTGGTAAATCTGAAACTATTACTGCCGTATTTTTATCAATTCTTCGGTTTATTGCATTATTTAAATCGCTATTGTCTAATTCCACTTTCGCTTCAATTTTTTCGGTTATTTCATTGTTTGGTGTAATACTCTGAAGTAAAACTGTCACATCCTCTATTCCTGCATTTTTAATTGCATTCAATACATCAGAAAGCATGGAAATTGCTAATTGTTCTCTTTCCTCCTTTTTTAAGTAAAGAGATAACCTCACCTTAGGATTATCATATCGGAAGGGTATTAACACTTTAATGTTATCCAAAACTTACCACCCCCTCACAATTAAATATGTTAACAAAAAAGATGTAGTTGGAGCTAACACCCAAGCAGCCAATATTTTCTTTATCAAACTAAATTTAACGGAATTTATGCCTTTGAGAATTCCCACCCCAACTATTCCTCCTACTAAACTGTATGTAGTAGAGACGGGCATACCTATGTTAGTAAAGAAAAATACCGTTAAACCTGCTGAAAATTGTGCGGAAAAACCAGATAATGGATCCAAAACTGTTATATTTTTGCCCACAGTTTCTATTACTCTACCTCCCATTAATAAAGCTCCTACAAAAAAAGATATAGACCCAAGTAAAGACGCCTCCAATGGAGACATAAGTTTTGAATATACAAGAGGTGCCAAAGCAGATGCAAGTTCATTAGCTCCGGTGTTGTATGCCACTAAAATTCCACTAAAAATAAGAAAAAAGAACAGAAATCTTTCAACAACAAATATAGAGTAAGCTGAAATAAACTTTTCAATTATAGAGTATATTACTATTGACAAAAACATAGCACCTATTGGAGAAACAAACCATGAAACAACTATTGGAATTAAAATTTTAAATCTTACAATTCCCACAGCAAATCCAGCACCCACAATACTACCAACTATTACTTGGTGACTGGAAACTGGTAGTTTTTTCCAGTTAGAAAATATTATCATAGTGGCAGATATAACTAACACTACTACTGCAAGCGTTTTGTTCAAATTTGTCAAGCTTCCAACAGTCTCCATAACTTTCCTGTGTAAAGAGCCTATAGTTACAAAGATTCCTATCAATACTAACGCAGTCCTAAAACTTAAAATTCCACAACCAACGGGGATTCCAAATGCATTAGATGTATTGTTGGATCCTAAACTGAAAGATATTATTGCAGCAGCCAACTCTGACAACATTTCTCTCTACCTCAAACTCACGTTTAATATTTGTATTAGATCTGCGGAATCTTCTATTAAATCGCTGATATAAGCTAAATGATCTATAAAATCAGATAAAATTTTTCCTTCCCAATAATTCTTTACTTCCTTTTTTATTAATGATTCGTAAATTCTGTTCCTTAAAACGTCTATTTCTCTCTCCCTCGTTCTAATTTTTAGCGTTGTATTTTCTAAACCCTTTCCCGTTTTTAAAGCCCTAAAAGCCTCGAGGAGGTCTCTACCCATTTTCACATTTATCTTTGCCACTCTTATACACATCTCCCTTATTTCATTATCGAGATGTAAATTTAAACGTAGGTAATCTATTGCAGTATCTTCAAGCATATCCAATATTTCATCAACAGTTTCCGCAAGCTTGTAAAGTGTACCTCTTAAGGCAGGTAAAAATGCACCACTGTATAATTTTAAAGCTATTTCCCTTCTGATTTTATCACCTCTTTTTTCAAGTTCACACACTTGATTTAGCAAGCCTTTATCGTCAGTTTCAAGTGCCATTAGAAAAACTTCACACGACATCTTTACGAGTTCAAAGTGCTCATCAAACAATTTTATTACTTCCTGCTCTGACTCACCAAACAGGAACTTTTTTAAAAATTTCATTGTTCATAGTTCACTCGAAAAATTAAAACATTTTGCCGATGAAGTATTTGATAATGGATGTATTTAATGAAGTTAGAAGAGAACTTTACTTTCCTCCAATTAAACTTAGATTGGTTGAAGGATACAAAATAAGACTAAACTTTTCGGGAAAGTATAGAAAACCAGAGGTTGTCGTTGGAAAAGAAGTGTTTCTATATCATTCAAGGATAGCTCTTAAAGGTTTGTTCAAGTTATCTTTAGCGAGATGGATCTGGCATCCATACTCTCTCAAAACTTCACTTATGGAAGATTTCTGGTTGAGAAATTTTGAAAAAAAGAAGAGAATAAAGGAACTTTTTGATACAATTATATGTTCAATATATTTGTTAAAAAAAGGACATTTAGAAGTTTTAGATGCACTAAAAGAAACTTGTAAAGATAGAGCTGACATAGCAGTTAAAGCATTCATAGAAAGGAAGTTCAAGCTATCAGATACTAAATACGAAGAAGATATTGAAAGCATAGTTGAAAAGATGAAAGAAATTAACTTTGAAAGATCCAATTTAAAAGACATAAAAATTAATATATTGAAGTTTGCTAAAATAATAAATAGTTTAATAGAATATAAAGAAGAAATTTTTGAACTTAAAATAACTTCTATGGATAGAGCTCTTGAAGAGGTGGCTGGAGAAGTAGGCATTAATGAATTTAGAGAGATTTCCAATTATTTTGGTATTGGCAAAGGAAAAGGAAAGTCTAAACTTGCAGATGTTTACTGGTACTTAAAGAGGAGTGCAAAGTACAGCTTAAAAGTAGAGGAAAGTGTGTTTTCAGGAGATTACCCGGGTACAATCGTAGATTTATCCTTAGATGATGGAATTGACTTTTTTGCGCCTGTAGAAAGTATGGGTAAGATACTACCAAGTATAGCTAAAAAATACAAACCTGAGGGATTTGAAGGTATTGGCAAGAGTAGAAAAAACGCATTGATTATTATAGACTCCTCCGGAAGTATGGAGGATCCAGAGAAGGGCAGTAATGCAATAATTTGTGCTTTTGCAATTGCAAGGAAGTATATTGAGAGTGGAGGAAGAATAGGTGTTATCAATTTTTCAGGTGAAACTAAATTACTAAAACCAGAAAAAGGAGAGGAAGTTTACAAAGCCTTAGCTGAATATCAGGGAGGCGGTACTGAAATAAATGTAAAAAAAGTTTTGGAGTACGCTAAAACTTATGCAAAAGGATTTGATGTAATTTTAATAACTGATGCTGGAATAGATAACTTATCTGAAGTTAAATTTATGTTGAGGGAGTTGAAAGGTCTTGGTTGCAAAAACTACATTGTATGGATTGCTTCAAAAACTTTTGAAAATTATGTATCCTCTCTCTCCGAGTATGCAAGAGTTTTTAGAGTTAGTTGTGAAAGAGACATATCAAAAATAAATATACGGTGATGAAAATGAAAAAAGAAGAATTAGAAGAATTGTTTGGAATTAAAGGAGATAATAAAAAAGACATAAAAATCAAAATAATTGAAAGAAGTGAAGAAGATCTAAAAAAATTGGTAGTTGATTATTTAAAAAAAGAAGTGAAAGGAGAATTTCAACTTGAACCAAAAAAAGCGTTTGAATATGGCAGAAAAGTAAGAAATGAGTACTCCTTAACTTTAAGGGAGGTTGAAAAACTTGTAAATTTCTCAGTTTATCCTGCATATGAAGAGATGATTGGTGAAATAAAAACAATCCTCTGTCATCAATTCTATGAAAATTACCTCGGATATTTTATTTCTGGTTTATATCATGATGTAATAGGTAAAAGAAAGCTAAATATTGAAATAAGATTGCCAAAACTCATAGCAAGAAGTAGAGTTGGATTTAGATGGGGTTTCGGATATAGGCACAGTGAGGGTGAGATAATTATAAAGGGCTACGCAGGTGGATACGTAGGAGAAGGGATGAGAGGTGGAAAAATTGTCGTTGTTGGATATACTGGAGATTGTATTGGAAAGGATATGAAAGGAGGAGAGATAATAATAAAAGGAGATGTGGGGTGGAGAGTTGGTGAGAGTATGAGAGGTGGAAAAATAGTTGTTTTTGGTGATGCAGGCGAATACGTAGGTATAAACATGAAAGCAGGTACAATAAAAATTAAGGGCAATGTTCTATCTTTCGGTAGAAGAGAAGGGGGTAAAATAGAAATCTGGAAAAATGGAGGTTGGGTTGCAGTAAACTAAACTATATATTACTTATCTCTCCAAGAAAAGTTCCATCGAGCATAGTAGCTATAAAATGAGATATATCTACTTTTTTCAAAATTCCCGGTGCTTTTTCAACGTTTAGTGATGTGGAAGCACAAACCTCATTGAAAGCTGGAATTACCGTAATTTGTCTTTTGATACCATTAATTTCAGCTTCACCCTCCAACCAAACTCTCTCTTTTATACCTCCAGCCCCATGCCTTATAAGGATAGCTGGATGTGCATGACCCATTACAAGTTTTTTCTTAGAGGATGTGGGCTTTAAATGACCATGGATTATACATATATCGCCAACTTCATACTCTCTTAATCCATCTAACAATCCATCATGATTTCCTTTTACAAGAACAACTTCCAGATCTCTTCTAAGAGTATTAAATACCTCAGCACCTTTTTTTGAAGATATATAGTGCTTAAAGTCTCCAGCGATTACCAATTCATCAGCATCACACTTATAAAATAGATCTTTTAATGAATCTACTAATCTTAGATCAAAGTATCCTCCCAACCCGATATGCAAATCTGAAACAACTAATAATTTTTTTCTACCCGATATTAATAAAGCTGGTTTATTAAGAACTTTTAAAATTCTCATAGTACTTCTTTTTCAACATCCTCAATGTATTTTTCAACATCGACACCATATTTTTTTGCAATTATTAAAGCTACAATTTCAACATCAACTAATCCTCCAAGTTTTTCTTGTAGTATGTTAACTTCAGATATTACTTCTTTTTTATCCATTCCTGTCTTTAGAGTTATTTCTTCGATTATCTCCTCAAAAGTGGAGGATTCAATTGCACTTAGATCTGGTTTAAAATTAACGGGTATCTCTATTGAAGTTATATCAAACGTTGGTTTAAGTTCGTCTCCCTCTTCAACCAACAATCCCTTTTCTATTGCTTTTTTTATAACCATCCTACTGCTATCGTGAGAGAACCACTTTAAGTCAAAGGACATAAAGTAAGTTAACTCAGATTTTGACATGCTCCTTTTTCCTTTTGCTTTAAAAGCCGCTGCTATTATCATCCTCAACATACACTAAGGAATCTAATACAATTTTTAAATATCTTTGGTTTTTAAAAGACATATATGGAAATACTAAGTATTGACGAAAAAAGCTTGAAAAAAGCTGCAGAAATAATAAAAAAAGGAGGATTAGTTGCCTTTCCAACTGAAACTGTTTATGGTCTTGGTTGTGATGGATTAAATGAAAAAGCTGTTAAACGTTTATTTAAAGTTAAAGGTAGGCCTCCAAATAGACCTGTAACACTGCATATTTACGATATTTCTCAGGCTTATGAGGTGGCAGAAGTAAATAAACTTGCAAAAAAACTTATGGATGAATTTTTTCCCGGACCATTAACAATAGTTCTTGAAAAAAAGGCATGCGTTCCTGATATAACATCGGGAGGTAGTAATAAGATAGCTATAAGAATGCCAGCTAACAGTATAGCCTTAAAATTAATTGAACTAAGCCAAACGTTAGTTGCTGCACCTTCAGCCAACAAAACTGGAGGTATAAGCCCAACTAAGGCAGAAGATGTAATTGAAGAATTCAAAGATGAAATAGATGCTGTGGTGAATGGTGGAGAAACTGAAGTTGGTATAGAATCAACTGTCATAGATTTAACTAAGAAACCAGCAAGAATACTAAGAGTTGGTGCAATTAGCGTAGAGGAGATTGAAAAAATAGTCGGTAAAGTTAAAATCGAA
Organism: Archaeoglobaceae archaeon; assembly: GCA_026988525.1. Lineage (GTDB taxonomy): Archaea > Halobacteriota > Archaeoglobi > Archaeoglobales > Archaeoglobaceae > WAPX01. The sequence goes on along the minus strand of JALSLC010000004.1, from coordinate 38,408 downwards.
AACAGAAGTGGGCACTATAACATAAAAGCAAAAATAATTATAGCAGAAAAAGATGAAATTCCAGAAATAGTTGAAAGTTTAAAAGGTAGTAAAATTGGAGTTTGTGCATTCCCTGAAATTATAGAAAAATTAAAATCTAACGTTAAAACATTTTCAGTTACTGAAAAAGACTATTCCAAAAAATTATTTTTGATAATGAGAGAAATAAATAAGCTTGATTTGGATGTAGTTATTTTTCAAAAAGTAGAAGAAAGGGGAGTTGGTAAAGCAATTATGGAGAGGTTAAGAGAGGCTAAATCAACAAGTGAAAAATTTATCCAGCGTCAAAATGAGTAATGCAAACAACTTCAGCCTCTCTAATATCCAAAATACCGGGATTTGATATGGATATCACTCTACCAAATCCCTTAGGTTTTAGAATTAACCTTACTGCAGTCATTTCACACTCCTCAAAATAGCTATTAGATGCAAAAAACAGCGAATGAGACATTACTTCTTTGCCCATTACTTCAGCTACAATTCCCGTTATACCTTTATCCAAATCATTCAATCTCGCTGGTGTTAAGAGAACATAACTGCCAACTTCTGCTTTAAGTGCTGTAACAACGTTGTGCGCACTTCTAAGTTCAATGCTTCTAATTTCTCTTTTAAGTAAAGCATCAAGAGTGCTTTTAGATATGCCCGTTAAAACGAGACATCTTAATTTTTCATTCATATACCATCACCTCATCCAAACATGGGTAATTCTTTTTCTTCTCTACTCTTGCTTTCTTGCATTTTCGTTTGTTCCGCAAGTTTTTGCATCTGAGCTTCAATGATTTCAGCCTCTTTTATCAACTTTTCAATACTAACATTCCAACCGAACAATTCGTTTAAAACCTTAGCTACTTCCGCTGCTGCTCTTGGATCTGGATTAAATCCCATTGTTTCTCCAAGAAGAGCCATACCCGGAAAGTTTTTTGCCACACACTCATTCATAAGAGAGCCGGCAATTCCCGAAATAGTCCCACTCTTAAAAACTTCAACTTTATCTTTTATTTCCTCAAGCAAATCTTTACATGTAGCAGCACCAAAAACTCTCTTTTTATTTTCAAAAGTTGTTATTCCAGCTACAGATATTATTCTTTTTGCACCCATATCTTTGCACCACTCTACAATTAACCTGCTCATCCTATTTGCGAGTTCTGGGGGAATAGGTACATCCGAATGAATTAAAATAGCTTCCATTTCTGGTATTTGATATATTCTTACAGGTGGTGTTATAATCCCATCTGAAAGAGTGGCAATTGGTGGTAACACATCTGAAGATATAATTCCAATTTGTTCTGGTTTTAACTCCATTATGTAATGTGCTGCTAAAATAGTGCCAACAAGACCTATTCCGGGAAAACTTGTAAGGACTATAGGAGCTTTTATATCTGGTTCTTTTAAAAGATCTATACTGACTGGTATCATGCATATAGTATGCTCAAGTAGTTTTTTAATTTTTTCAAGATTTAAGCGATTAAAAATAAATATGTAAATTAAAAATAAATATCTTAAGTTTTAGTAATAGTTTATGACTCAAAAAAGTAACTAAAAATATTATATACAACAACAGAAAATTAAATTTAAAAAATTTGAAATTAATTTAGAATTCAGGTTCTCCCATTCCCTCAAATCCAGTCTTCTTTGTCTTCTCCATTCCCTTAGCTGCTATGACATCGTCAATTCTAAGTATCATTATTGCTACTTCAGTAGCAGATTCTATGGCATGAGTCTTAACTCTAAGTGGCTCTAAGACACCCATTTCTTTCATGTCAACGACTTTGCCTGTTTCTACGTCAACACCAGCGTACTTCTCGCCTTTTTCGTGAGCTGCTTTGAGTTCAACAAGTATATCTATTGGATCGATTCCAGCGTTCTCTGCCAAAGTCTTAGGTATTATTTCGAGAGAGTTTGCAAATGCTTCAGCTGCAAGCTGTTCTCTTCCTCCCAATGTTGGTGCCCACTGCTTTAGTCTCAAGCTTATTTCGATTTCTGGAGCTCCACCGCCAGCCACTACTTTTCCGTCTTCAATTGCAACTCCAACAACTCTTACTGCATCCTCTATTCCTCTTGCAATCTCTTCCACAATGTGCTCAGTTCCACCTCTAACGAGTATGGTTACTGCCTTTGGATTCTTGCAACCAGTGACAAATACCATCTTTTCATCGCCAACTTTTCTTTCCTCAACTAATTCTGCTTCACCTAAGTCTTCTGGCTTAATGTCTCTTAAGTCTGTTAATATCTTTGCTCCAGTAGCCTTAGCTATTTTTTCTATGTCGCTTTGTTTGACTCTTCTAACTGCAAGAATTCCAGCTTTGGCTAAGTAGTATTGAGCTAAGTCATCAATACCCTTCTGGCAGAAGACTACGTTAGCACCAGCGTTTACTATTTTATCTACCATTTCTTTCAACATCTTCTCTTCCTGCTCTATGAATTTCTGTAGCATTTCTGGGTCAGTTATTCTTATTTCGGCATCAGTTTCAGTTTCTTTAACTTCAAGAGCTGCTTTTAACACAGCAATCTTTGCGTTCTCTACTCTCTTTGGCATTCCGGGGTGTACAACTTCTTTGTCGAGAACAATACCATCTATTAGTTCGGTGTCCTCAACACTTCCGCCCTGTTTCTTCTCAAGCTTTATAGCATCATCATCGACGTAGTAACCTTCACCCTTCTTTTCAGCCACTTTCCTTACTGCATCAACTACAATTTTACTCAAATGATTAACAGCATATTCAGCGTGTTTGCCAGTTATAGCAGTAGCTGCAACCTTCTTAAGTATTTCCTCATCATTAACATCAATTCCAATGGCTATATCATTTAATATTTCCATTGCTTTCTCGCAGGCAAGTCTGTAACCTCTTGCAATTACACTTGGATGAATATCCTGATCTAACAATTCCTCAGCTCTTTTGAGTAGTTCTCCAGCAAGAACGACTGCAGTAGTTGTTCCATCTCCAACCTCATCTTCCTGAGTCTTTGCAACTTCAATTATCATCTTTGCTGCTGGGTGTTCAACATCCATTTCTTTAAGAATTGTAACTCCATCGTTTGTTATTACTACATCTCCCAAACTGTCAACGAGCATTTTGTCCATTCCCTTTGGACCAAGAGTTGTTCTTACAGCCTCAGCAATAACTCTTGCAGCCATTATGTTTAGTCTTTGGGCATCTCTACCAACAGTTCTCTGAGTTCCTTCCTTCAAAATTAATACAGGCTGCCCCTGCAAAGTTGCCATATTTTTCACCCCCTATTTTACTTCCTGATTATCAGGAATTACAATTTTTTATGGAGTTGTAGTTCTATATAAGTTTTTTGGTAAAAAATTCAAAAAGCAAGAGAATCTAAGGATAAACATGACTCAAGATAATCTGGAAAAAATGTGCGAAAAAATACTATCCTCAATCAAGCAAATATCTAAGGTTATAAGTACAGGCAAATGGGAAGGCGATTCATTTGTAATATATGATCCACCATACACACTGGAAATTCTAAAGAATAAAATATTATTGAAAGAAAATGGAGAAGAAGTAGTAATACTAACTAAGAATGGGATTCTATATTCCAGAAACGACTCCGATATTAATATAGTTAAAAACTGGTGTATTGCTCTAACTTCAACAACTTTTAAAAGATTTTTGATAAAAACAAAAGAGTGCTGATGTTTTTAGATTTTGAACCTATTTCTATATTCAATTATAATTTTCTCCAAATTCTCAACTTTATCACTCTTTAACTCCTCTAATTTTTCCATATACTTTTTGTCAAACTCTTTTATATTTACCATAGCAAAATATTCTGCAACTTTAACACTAATTTCACTCTTATCTATTATAGGGATTTCATTTTCTTTAAAAACATTTATCGCCGTATGTGCCATTTTTCCAGAATCTGTAATTATTGCCTTAATCTTTTTTGAACATAAGTATTCTGCCTGAGATTTACCTCCACCATCGGGGGAGACAATGTATATAACATCTCCCTCGTTGATACCCATTTCTTTTTCAAGTTTTTCGATTTCGTTTCTCGTGAAGCTTTCAAGCAATTTTACACTCTTCCACCCAGTGAATTCGAGTATTTTCATCGATTTCAAAGCTTCGACTTTTTCTTTTAATTCTTTTATAATTTTATCTTTATCTTTTAAAATTTTCTTTAATTCTAAAATTTCCATTTCAAGAGATCTGATATAGTTATCCCTTCTAATTCTTTCGTGTTCATCTTTTGATAAAGAAACTATTTTGCTTCTTAATCTCTCAACTGTATCTCTAAGATCTTTAACTTCTTTTTTGAGAATTCTATTTTCAATCTCCAATTCTTTTAGCACTTCTTCTGTTTTGTAATCTTTTTCATTTACAACAGTTTTAACTACTGTAGGCTTATGTTTCTCACGCTTACTTTCAATTTTTTTATCTATAAGTTCTTTCAAAGTTAAACCTTTTAGAATGCCAGCTTTTACAGCATCTACATCCATTCCCGGTGGAACTTTCTTTTCCACATTAATAAGTTTGTTTTTATGGTTGTTGTATGCATCAATTGCCGCTGAAAGAGCATCTCTCTCATGATCGTTAGATATTAAGCTTTTGAATGGTATAACAAGACTTTTCTTTTTTTCTACACTTGTATCTTCTTTTGGAGTATATATTACAGCATTGAAACTTGCTTTAAGCTTACTAACGAATTCTGGAGGGTTGCTTTTGTCTGTAGCTATTATTACTGGTTTTCCAAAAGACAGAATATACTCTACTACTTCGGAAGTATTCCAACCTTTTTTACTTTTTACACCCAAAAGTTTTCCATTTATGTCTAAGATAGCTACTGCTGTTGTAGTTCCCGGATCTACTCCTACAATAGTGTAAGTTGTTTGCTTAGATAGAGGTATATACTCAATTCTATCTTTTTCAACAGCTTCAACTTTTACCTGCACATTACCCATTCTAAAGGATGTTATAGGAATTTCATTTCTCGGTGCTTTTACAGTAATTTTTCCTTTTGAAATCCCACCATATCCATGTTTTATTTCTTCAATGTATTCAAATCCTTTTTCTTCAAGAACTTCCTTTATTTCTTTGTAAACTCTCATAACTTCTGAATGTACTCTTCTCCTATACCTATTCTGACTCCAGCCCCCTTTTCCAAGACTTCTATTTCTTGAGATAGTTATTGTAGTTATATCCGAGAATACTGAAACTTCCTCTCCAACGCCAAAACTGGCAAGTATTGCACAGACTTTTGCTTCATCTATTGGTTTTTTAATATCTATCTTCAACCCAAATCTTTTTGCAAGATATGGTAAAGAATGCTTTCCCGCAACTTGTACTAAGGTTACGTTTGGTAATTTCTTTAAAAAGGATATTAAATCCTCCTTTGAGCTAAAAAGCTCTGATGTATTATCTATAGCGATAATGTTTGGAGAGTACATTTTTACGAGTCTAAAAAGTTTGGCTCGAGAAATTTCTTTAAATTCAAGATTGTTCTTTTCATTTCTAAGAACGTAAACAGCATACTTTGGTCTTCTTTTACCTCTTAAACTTCCTTTTACTATATCTACACCAAATATGCAGGACATCTTAATTTATCTTAATTTTTTAAACTTATTTAAACTTAATTTCAAACCCCTTAGCCAATCGTTCAATTCTGATTAATGAGATATATTAATAATTTTGAAAGTTCATTTTTCGTCAATCTCTTAGCTTTTATCCTTTCATGTTCCATAAAAACTCTTAAACAAAAAGTTCTTAAAACTTTCTCTTAGATACAACCTCAAATTTAATATAACCATCGTAAAAATAAATGGTTAAGCCGGGGTTGCAGAGAGGTACTGCGCCGGCCTTGAGAGCCGGTGCCCGAAAGGGCTCCTGGGTTCGAATCCCAGCCCCGGCGTTTTTTCTTTGAAAGTAAAACCGAAAACAAAATTTCACTAAGCTCTCAACTTAAAACCATGAACATCGTAGTAATAGGACCTGCTGGTAGTGGAAAAAGCACTTTTGTAAAGTCTTTTTTAGAATATTTAAATGATGCAAAAGCTGTAAATTTGGATCCTGCATCAGATCCAATATATAAAGCTGATAAAGATATTAGAGATTTTATTAGAACAGAAAAAATTATGAAAGATTTTAACTTAGGTATAAATGGTGCCTTGATAAAATCTATGGAGCTATCATTAAACTACATTGACGAATTAATTTTAAAAGATGACTACGTTTTGTACGATACACCCGGCCAAATGGAACTATTCTTATATCTAAGCTCAGGTACAGATATCGCCGAAAAAATAGCTAATAGTGATAAGACAATTGCTATATTTATTGTAGATGCAAAAGTGGCTTCAACCCCTGAAAATTACGTATCTATATTAGCTCAAAATGCTGTAATATCTTTAAGAACTGAAATTCCAACAATCACCGTTTTTAACAAGTGTGACACTACAAAATTTGAATTAACGCCATTAAAAGTTAAAGAAATGCTCAAAGAAGGTGGAGTACTCTCTGAATTAATGGAAAAGCTTGTAGATTTTGTAGAAGAAACTACAGTTAGGTATAGAACTATAAAAATTTCAGCACTGAAAAAAGAGGGTTTTGATGATGTTTTTTCAGCTATAAACGAAGTTTTTTGTTCTTGTGGAGATTTAAGTTAAAAAACTATGAACCGGAACTGTGAAAAACAGTTAAGCAAATAAATATATCATGAAATTTGATGAAAGAATCGAAGAAAGAAAAAGAATGGTTGAGAAACTTAAAGAGGAACTTGGAATTAGTGAGAGAGTAGCAAAAGCTATGCTTAAAGTTCCAAGACATTTGTTTGTTCCTCCTCAATACAGTAATGAAGCGTATTACGATTATCCACTACCCATAGGTTATGGTCAGACAATAAGTGCACCACACATGGTTGCTATTATGTGCGATTTACTTGATTTATTGCCGGGACAAAAAGTACTGGAGGTAGGAGGAGGTAGTGGTTATCACGCAGCTGTAGTAGCAGAATTGGTTGGGGAAGGTGGAAAAGTAATAATGATAGAAAGAATTCCAGAGTTGGCAGAAAGAGCCAAAAAAACACTTAGATCTCTCGGTTATGATAACGTAGAAGTGATAGTTGGAGATGGTAGTGAAGGATACGAAAGCGAAGCTCCATACGATAGAATATATGTTACAGCCGCAGCACCAGATGTACCAGAACCACTAGTTGAACAGTTGAAGATTGGAGGTAAAATGGTAATACCCATAGGAAGTGAAATACAAACTTTGTATGTTATAGAAAAAGATGAAAAAGGCATAAAAAAGAAAAGATGGGGTAGTGTTAGGTTTGTCCCTTTATTGGGTAAATATGGATTTCGTCTTTAGCTCTTTGTTTTAACCTTTTCCAACCTTTTACCAGTAATCATTGAACCGAGAACTTCAAAGATTATTACTGCATAAACGTGCATGAACATAACCATTGCAAATAAGTACATTCCCAATCTATGCACAGCCCTTATAACTGCATAACCATTACTCGTTCCAAAGAATTGGCCAATAGCCCCAGCTATACTGTAGAGTGGTGCAAATTGTGATCTAAAGTACATTGCAAGTCCAGTTATACCCATAAGCATGGCCAATATGAAGTATATCCACCAAACCATAACTTCAGTTGGAATTATCTTTTCTACGTACTCACCCTTTTTTGGATCGTAACCTCTTGGATCCTCGATATGGGGGCCTATGCCAAGCCAAGCAAGGGATTCAGCTATTAAGAACTTTATTGCGTAAGGTATTCTCTGCAAGCCAAACCATTTCCATTCTTTGACCACTATATAGTAGAACATTAAAAACCATAGCCCTCCAAATATCATTCCCACTGCCAAGTGTACTGCCAAAACTCCGCCTTTAGGCAATATTCTAATACCATACAAACCGCCCATTTGCATTCCTGTAAAAGCCAGTATAAAACCTGTTATAACTATGCTCCAGTGACATATTCTATAAAAAAGAGAATGTCTATAAACTTCAACGTACTCAGCCATTGTAAATCCCTCCAATTTTTACTTAACTCTACCAACGTGAACTGCACAAGCTATGCACGGGTCAAAGCTTCTAACAGCCATAAGTGCAAGAGTTGTATTGTATTCAGCACCATTTGCCGGTTCTAAGTTAAGTTTTTCTAAGCCCAACTGTTTTAACGCTGAAGCTAATGCATCACCCCAGCTAACAGTTGCATTAATGCCCAAAGGTGCTAAGTTTACGTCTTTTTCTGGATATAGAGCATTACATAAGTCCTTGATACTCATATTCTTCGGTAGCCATGTGTTTACTAAGGATTGTTCAACCGCACCGGGCTTTCCGCTGTCATCTCTTGGACTGAAGTTCCAAGTTGATGGAACAACGCACTGATAATGGTCTATAACACCATTCTTAACTATTAACCAGTGACCAAGAGCTCCTCTGGGTGCATCCCAAAGACCATACCCTTCGCCATTGCTCGGATAGCTCTTGAAATTAATTATCTTTTCATTCATCATGCCCTTTATTGCTTCAATCCATTCAAACATCTTGTTTGCTATTATTAACGTACAAGCCACTCTTGCAACAATCCTATCTAAGACGGATCCATTTGGATTTCTCATTTCATATACAAAATCTCCGTAATCTTCTCCAGTTACCGGGTGTACTCTCTGTATCCTCCATTTAGTACCAAAAGTATTAACCATTCTTGCAAGAGGACCTACCTCATAAACTTTTCCGTCATATCTTGGAGCTTTTATCCAAGAGTATGCTTCGCTCTTGTTTCTATCAGGTATTGTTGTTTCCTTGAAGGGTGTTAAACCACTTTCACCACTATACCATGAATATTTTATGTATTCTCTAACTTTACTTTCATCAAATGTTTTAAATGAGCCATTACTCCATGCTCCACTTCTAAATAGTGCTTTCTTTCTTTTTGAAGGATCTAACCAATCGTCATAATCTTCATAATCCGGAAAGACTCCGTAACTCAGAAAGTTGCCTGTAGAGACTCCTAAGCTTTCTAAACCCTTAAAGTCAACTCCAAGAATAGAGCTGACTTTTTCACCAAGTTTATCACTTGCATCAATTATTGCGTTTATATCCCTTATCATATCTATTGCTACGAATTCCCAAATTTTTACCATTCTTGCAAAAGTATCTGAAACTCTTGCTGGCGTGGGATGGGCTGTAAGACCTCCCGGATACTGGCTTGCAAAGTGCGGGAATTTACCTCCCCAAAGTGCCACTATTTGATTTGCAAGTCTTTGAATTTCTACAGCTTTAGCATAGCTACTACCCAAACCCAATTTAGCTATGCCCTCCTTTCCAAGAGCTGGTGGAACCATTGGAGGGTATTTACAGGCTATACCAAGCTCAGGACCCATTAATACATAAGTGTGAATTATATGATCGTAAATGTAGTACGCACCATGCATTATATTCCTTGAGAGTACAGACACTGGGGGCGGAGTTATACCATACGCTCTCTCCACAGCCTCACATGAAGCCTCACCATGTGGTGCTGGACAAACACCACATATACGCTGAGTTAGAAATATAGCATCTCTTGGATCTCTTCCTTTAAGGAAGATTTCAAATCCTCTAAACAATTCACCACAACATCTCGCAGTTTCAACAAAACTAAATGACCCCTTAGAAGTTTTAACTTCTTTTAAATCCATTTCGACTCTAAGGTGTCCTTCAATTCTTGTTATAGGATCCACAACTACAGTAGTCACCTACATCACCTCACTCTTTTTTCTCTTTCTTTTCACCTTTACTGCTAGCAACATGCCTTACAGCGTGAATTGCTATTCCAGCGGCAGTTGCTGCCAATATACCTTCACCTATCTTTTCAGGACCAAAACCAAGAACTGCTGGAAGTTCTGCAACCGGTTTGTAGAATGGTTCAAAGTTGTCTGGAAATCCCGGTTCAGCACAGCCTATGCAAGGAGCTCCAACTTCAACACAGTAACTAACGTGACCGTTCCATTTCCTTAAAGCGCAATCTGTGTGCGTCATTGGTCCTTTACAACCAATCTTATAACGGCATCCTTCATCTCCCGGTTTCTCAGCGAATATACCTCTATCATAGTAAGGTCTGTACGGACAAAGTTCATCGTGCATCAACTTTCCAAAGAAGACCTTAGGTCTGTTGTATTTGTCTAATTCTATTTTTTCTCCAAGCATAACTGCTGCAAGAGTAATTACAAGGTGATCTGGATTGCCAGGACAGCAAGGTATGTTTATCACAGGCTTGTTTATACCAACTTCTTTGAAGAATTCTTGAACTCCTCTAACTCCAGTTGGATTTGGTTTTGCAGATGGTACTCCTCCAAAACACGCACATGCACCAAAGGCAATTATATGGTCTGCGTAAGGAGCTATATCTTTTAAACGCTCATAAAAGTCCACACCATGTATTTGACAGAAGCCTTTCTTTGGAATTGCTCCTTCAACAATGAGTATTCTCCTACCCTTACTTCCATTTTTCCATCTGTTTATCAAGTCTTCAGCCAAAGTACCAGATGCTGGCTGAAGTGTTTCCATGTAGTCTGGTAGAACTATTGGTAATCCAGAATTGCCTACAAGTATGCTCGTAAATATTTCAATTAATCCCGGATTTACAGATTGTGCAAAGGATATCGTGCATCCGGTGCAAGCTGCACCGTTTAACCAACATATATGCCAGTAGTCTTTAACCTCATTCAGTGCTTCAGCAAGTTCAACGCCATAAGTGTCAAGAAATGTTGCCGCACCTAATGCCGCAACCGTTTTCAAAAAACCTCTTCTACTAAACTTCACACAATCACCCCGCCTTCGGTTTCAACACAATCTAACTGTTGGTCTATTGAATGTATTATTTAAACTTTTCTTACATTTTAGGTATAATATTTATATAATAAGTAACATAAAGTAATACTGGGTTGAATTATAGTATTATTGAAATATTGCAGGCACAAAGAAATAACAATAATCGACAATAACAGGATAATAAAAACTAAATTTGGCTTGCTTTCTTCAAAAACCAGACTTCAAGTTTTAAGCAAGATTTAGCTTCACAATCTTTTTCGAGACAACCAAAGCAGGGGGGTAAACCAGAAACATCTTGCATTTTTTCCATTATTGCCTGAAGGTTAAAGTCCTCTTCCTCCTCCTCTTCCTCTTCAACACCAGCAGGAACTATTTTAAAAGTTTTAACACCATCTACTACTACTTCAACTCTTTTTATAAGCCCTTCTTTCTCAAGTTTTCTGAGAATTCTTGAACATTTACTACTATCTATTTTCAATTCTTTCCATAGATCTTTTTGTAAAACACTACCTCTCTCCTCGAGAATTTTAAGTATCTCTTCTCTTGTATCCATCATGTACTTAATTCTATTTTCATCAAACTCCTTAAAATTTACTCATAAGGTTGAATAAGTATGATGTTGTTACCTCTCAACACAAGGTTTCCAAGATTTCTTATTTTCTCGCCATTTCTATATTCAACAGCATTGCTTATATGAATATTCATGTAATCATCAACGCTCTCGAGTTTTCCTACAAGTTCACTCTCCTCCCCCTTCATCTCAACTCTAATAACCTTGCCCACTAACGACTTAACCATTTGGTTCGGTAACAATCACATCACCTCCGCTGTTTTAGCCCTATCAAAAACCGTATATATAACTTCTGCTAAGCAGAGTTAATGACAATTTTAGTAACGGGTGGTGCGGGATTCATAGGTAGTTATGTTGTAGATAAGTTTATTGATAAAGGAGAGGAAGTTATAGTAATAGATAACCTCTCATCTGGAGTTAATTATCTAAATAAAAACGCTCATTTCTATAAAGTAGATTTAACAAATAAAGAAAAAATTAAAGATGTATTTAAGCATTACAAGTTCGAAGAAGTGTGGCATATAGCAGCAAACCCAGATGTAAGAATAGGTAGTAAAGATCCAGATAAGATATATAAAAATAACATACTTGCAACATACAATTTACTCGAAGTGATGAGAGAGGAGAAGGTTAGTAGAATTATTTTTACTTCAACATCCACTGTGTACGGTGAGGCAAAAGTTATACCCACTCCCGAAGATTACCCAACAGTACCAATATCTATATATGGTGCTTCTAAGCTTGCATGTGAGGCTTTAATTTCATCTTACTGCCATACTTTTGACATGAATGCATGGATATATAGATTTGCAAATGTAATTGGAAAGAGGAGTAATCACGGCGTAATCTACGATTTTATAGTCAAACTAAAAAACAATCCAAATGAGCTCGAAATCTTAGGGAATGGTGAGCAAAATAAATCATACATATACATTTCAGATTGCATAGATGCCATGTTCTTCGGATTAAAAGTAGATGAAGGTGTAAATATATTCAATATAGGTAGTGAGGACCAGATTAAAGTAAAGAGAATTGCTGAAATAGTGTGTGAGGAAATGGGTTTAAGTCCAAAGTTTAAATTTACTGGTGGAGAGAGAGGTTGGAAGGGAGATGTGCCTGTAATGTTGTTATCCATAGAAAAGTTAAAGTCCATAGGCTGGAAACCAAAGTACAATTCAGAAAAAGCTGTAAGATTAGCTACCAGAGATTTGTTGGAAGATTTTGAAACAAATTTATAAAACAACCAAATCAACTACGTATCTGTAAACGTATGGGGCAAAGTTCCCACATCTTCTCATAAATATGCCTTTGCAGTTTAAATAAGGGGAAAAGATTTCTTCTACTTTTTTGATTAAGTTCTTTTCCTCTTCAACACCCGCAAAGGTGTAGTAATGTATAATAGTTCCTTTTTTAGTTTTTAAAGATGCTACATCTGCAAACTCCATAGCATTGTTTGGAGACGGCATTAAAATTCTATCAAAATAACCGTCCAACTTAGGCACAATCTCTCTAACATCACCTTCATAGACTTTTACTATGTCTTTAACCTTATTTAATTCAACATTTTTTCTAAAGTAATTTACAGCAACTGGATTTAATTCAATACCAACCACTTCTCTTGCTTTGGATTTTTTTGCTATTGTTATTGCAAAAGGCCCAACACCTGCAAACATCACTAATACTCTCTCATTTGGTTTTACAGATTTAAAAATTCTCTCTCTTTCTCCCGACAATTTTACAGAATAATATACTTTTGTTGGGTCTAAAAGAAATTTACATCCATGCTCCTTTACAACAGTCTCAGTTTCACCTCCATAAATAACTTCATACTTTGCAACTCTATAATCTCCACTAACCTCGCCAACTTTTCTTAAGACTGTTTTAACGTGTTTATGTTTTTCAAGTATAGCCTTAACTATCTCATCTTTAAGATTGTAAACTTCATCAGGTATATCTACTATAACCACATCTCCGATTATCTCAAAACCTCTTCTAATCTTAGATAACTCTTCGTCACTCAGAGGTAATCTCTCCTTTAAAATTTTTTTTAGAGACATTCTAAGTAAAAGAATTGTAAGTGATTAATAAGTCTAACTCAGCCAATTATAGCTCCTACGACCATAGCAAGATAAACAATTCCAAGTGTTATGCTCGCAAGTCTATACATTTTTCTTGCCTTTTCTCTGCTTGGAGATAAAGCAAACTTTATTGAATTGTAGAGCAAAAATCCAACAACAGACACAGATATTATAAGGTAAGTTAATCCAAGCGGAGCTACAAAAAATAAGATTGATACAGCTATAAGCATAAACGCTACACTAACAACAATTACCCAAGATGCTTTCTCCATACCAACTACTAAAGGTAGCATTGGAATTTTTGCATTTCTGTAATCTTCCTCATAGTACATGGAAAGATACCATATATGAGCTGGGATCCATAGAAGAATTATTAGAGCAGCTAAAATTCCAGCAACTTCAATTTTTCCTGCTGCAGCTGTCCACCCAGCAAGACAAGGCATAGCCCCCGCAAGACCACCAAGAACTATCGAATAAGGGCTTTTTCTTTTCAACAGTATAGTATAGACAACTATATCAAAAAATAAACCAAGAAACAACACAATTGGTAGAGAAAAGTTTACAATATACCCTAAGATAAATCCAGAGCTAAACAGCAAAATACCGTAAATTGCACAGCCAACTGGAGACAATCTTCCAGAAGGTACTGGCCTTCTACAAGTCCTACACATCATCGCATCTATATCACTATCCAACCACATGTTCAGGGCAGTAGTTCCAGCAACTGCGAGTAGTGTAGCTACAAATGTCAAAATAAATTTTTCTAAATAAAACTGATTTTTGTGAAGTTTGAGAGCAATAAAGTAAGCTACAACACAGGTAACCATAAGCAAAGTAGTTTGCTTGGGCTTTATAACCTCCATAAATGCTTTAGCATCAGGCATGGAAAAAGAATTAAAAAAGAGGATACTTCAAAATTTCGGTCACAAGAAGATATATATTCAATCTCAATACTCTTTGTAAGATGACTCGAATAGTGCTTTTTACAGGAAAAGGGGGAGTTGGGAAAACAACTATAGCCGCTGCTACTGCTATTAAAAGTGCTGAATTAGGTAAAAAAACATTGGTCATTTCAACTGATCCTGCTCACAGTCTTTCCGATGCTTTTGGTGTAAACTTGAATCCATATCCAACTAAAATTTCTAATAACTTAGAAGGTATGGAAGTAAACGTAGAATATGAATTAGAAAAACACTGGAGTGTAATAAAAGAGTATTTATCATTGTTTTTTAGATCGCAGGGAATAGAAGATGTTATTGCAGAAGAACTTGCCATCTTTCCCGGTTTTGATGAATTAGCCAGTTTAATGCATTTATTGAAGTTTTATAAAAGCTCGGAATACGATGCAATAATATTAGATTGTGCTCCTACTGGAGAAACTTTAAGGTTGCTCAGTGTTCCAGAAGTAGCTAAATGGTATATGAACAGATTTTTTGGTATAGAAAAAAAAGTTCTAAAAATAATAAAGCCTATTGCCGAACCATTAATAGACGTACCTCTACCAAGTGATGAAGTACTGGATAAAATTCAAGAATTATATATAAAAATTAGTGAGCTAAAAGATATACTGGAAAGTAAGGACACCAGCGTTAGAATTGTAATGAATCCAGAAAAAATGGTAATTAGAGAATCTGAAAGGGCTTTTACATACCTAAATTTGTTCGGATATAGGGTTGACTGTATAATAGTCAACAAAATATTTCCAGATGTGGCTGGAGATTACTTTTCAGAATGGACAAAAATACAGAAGGAGTACTTAAAAGAGATTGAAGAAAAATTTCCACTGCCAATATTCAAGTTAGAATTTAAATCAAAAGAAGTTACAGGTGAGCTGCTAAAAGATATAGCCTACGAAGTTTATGGAGATAACGACCCACTAAAAATATTCCATGAAGGAAAACCTATGACAATAGAAAAAGAAGATGAAAAATTCGTCTTAAAAATCCAGGCACCTTTCGTGGAGAAAAAAGATATAAAGCTATTTAAAAGAGGTGAGGAGTTAGTAATAATAGCTAAGCAGTGGAAAAGAATAATTTTTCTCCCACAAAGTTTAGCGATAAGAGAGCCAAAAAGTGCAAAGTTTGAAGGAGGTTTGTTAAAGATAATATTTGAATGATGCAAAACATTAATTTACAGTAATCTTAATAACATTGAATCATGAAAGAAATAAAAATTAAAGTACCTACAGCGGAAGATGTGTTTTCAGAAGAATTTTTAAAGCACATGGTTAATGCATACAAAGAGCTGCTACTTGCTGCAAGATGTCTAATTGATACCCAAATAAAGAAAGTTGAAGAAAAGGCAAGTAATCCAAAGGAACTGAAAAAAATAGAAATAGATTAACTAAGCGGGGGTTGCCGAGTCAGGAAAAGGCGCGGGATTTAGGGTCCCGTCCCGTAGGGGTTCGAGGGTTCAAATCCCTCCCCCCGCACTACAGATTTTCAAAGTATGATTTCAAAACTTTCTTTATTCCTCTTCTAAGACAATCCGAAAGAGTTGATTTTGCAAGCCCCGTTTCCTTTGCTAATTCTCCCAAATTTACCTTTCTTGGATTGTCAAAAAATCCTTTTTCAAGAGCTTTTTTTAGTACAACATATTCCCTGTGAGTTATTTTATCTTTTTCTCTAAAATATCTTTTATCTATAATTTTACAACTTACTGTATTCATAAGTTTAATAAAAGATTCTCCACCACATATAAGATTCCAGATAACTCTATCGTTATATACTTCTGCAGATGTTATAATACATCCCGAATCTAATATTTTTACCGCAAGAGGGCAGGGATGTTCATCTATGTAAATATATGATTCCCTGGATTTTACTTTTACATCTACAACAGCTCTAATTTTTCCATTGTTTTTGGCTATGTGTTTTATTACATATACCTCACCATCTTTAGCTATACAGTACTTGGGTTTTTTCGTCTCTATCTTTACTTTTAACATTATTACCACCCAGTTATTAAGTAACATTAATTTTGGATATATTCGCATAAAAAGTTTATTACCTGATTAATAATGGTCTAACTATGACAAGAAATATGACAGACCCTATAAAACAGAGAGATGGTAGCTACGCAATTGTTATAGATAAAGCTATAACTACACCCGACGAACTAAAAAAGATAGCAGAAGTAATGGAAGAATTCAACGTAAACCTTGTAAAGTTCACTGAATCCCAGAGAATGGTAATTATTGGAATAGATCCAGAAAAAGTTGAAGAGTTTTGTAAAAAAGCTAATGTAAAAGTAGCTCCTGCCATAGGAAAAGGTGTTAGAAGTATTAAATTCTGTCCCGGAAAAACATTGTGCATATTGGGTTTGCAAGATACAATAACTATGGCTGAGAAACTCGCAAAATTTGAAGGTATGGAGTTGCCAGATAAAATGAAAATAGCTATTTCTGGATGTCCAAACTCCTGTACAGAGCCAGCAGTTAGAGATATTGGGCTTATGGGTAAAAAAGATGGATTTACATTATACGTAGGTGGGTCTGCAGGAAGAGAACCAAGAATAGGAAGAATTTTAGCTGAAAATTTAAGTATTGAAGAAGCAGAAAAACTTGTTGAGAAAATAATAACGTTTTACTCAAAAAATGCTAAAAAAGGACAGAGACTCTGGAAATTTATAGAAGATATTAGTTGGAGTGAATTTGAAGTTAGCATACTGGGATAATTTTGTTGAATTTGTTTTAATTTATTATATATAATATTATTTTTGCCTCTGCTAATTCAAGGGATCTTAAAGCTTATAAAGTTATTCGACTATTAAAATTTAAAATAATTTAGTTTAATGCCAATCTAAAGCAAGATAAAGTAAAATAAAGATTTGTAAAGTAAAATAAGCTACAAAAAATTTTAATAAATATTTGAATAAAAAGAATCGTTATATTTTTTGAGGAAAAGTTGTTGTTGAGGTGAGGTGAGATGAAAAAGTTAGTAGTTGTGTTGTTGTTGATTGCAAGTATCGGAATAGGAACTGCATATGGATTTCCACACAAACAGGGTATGGGGCAAAATATATTGTACAACACAGCAGTGAACAAGAGTTGCAACTACACAAACAGTTACAAAAACAACTACACCAACTATGTAAACTGCACACATGAAGAAAAGAGAATAGAAAAAAGAGTTGAGAATAGAGTTGAAAATAGAACAATGTACAACAGAACAAATACTACTGAAACAGTAACTACTGAAACTCTAAACAACACGCTAAAAGTTAGAGAAAGAGTAAAGAACATACAAAAGCTTAGAATTAAAGTAGAAGAAAGAATTAGAAGGGCTGGAGGAATAAGAGCTGTTGAAAGAAAGTTTGTTTCAGCAAAAGAACAATACATGAAACTAAAAGAAGAGTGTATAAGACTGAAAATGGAAGGCAAACTTGACTTAAGACATGAAAAAATGTTCTGCCTCGCCGCTGGAAACTTAGTGATAAATTGGTTTGACAAAATAGAAAGTGCAATACTAAATTCAAACCTCAACGAGAGTATAAAAGATCAACTTATAACCCAGTTAGAACAGGAGAAAATGTCCTTTGAGAGCAAGCTCAAAAATGTCAATACAACTGAAAATCAAGAACAGTTTAGACAAGTGGTTAGAGAAATAAAGGAAGAGTGGATCAAGGCTAAGAAAGTCATAGAAAAGGTAGCTTTGGAAGTTGCAATAGTAAAACTTGAAAGAACTGTAAACGTAGCAGAGAAATTAGAAGTTAAACTAACAACATTAGCACCAAACAGCTCGTTAATACAGGACTACACTAACAAAGTTCAGGAAGCAAAGAACTTAGTTGAAAATGCAAAACTCAATCTAAACTCTGGAAACTTAATAGAGGCTAGAAAATCAATAAGAATGGCAGTAATGAATCTTAAAAAGGCATTCTTAGATGCCAAGCTAATAGTAAGAGAAATAAACATGCAAGGAAGAGAGCTAATAAATACAACTAAAATGGCCAGCAACAAATTGGACATTTTAAACGTCGCAGGAAAAGGTACATTTGAATTTACGGGAAGCGGCTTAGTTGTTGTAGTTGCAAAGAATGCCACAATAAGCTATACAGGACAACTCCTAAACAACACGGGGTTTGTTGTGGCTAATGAATCTCTTAGTGGCAGCGGTAAAGCTACAATAAAGGGAGAAAACATAACAGTAAAGGTAAATGGAGAATGGATTAGAATGTTCATAAGAGGGACTGGAAAAGTGTACTTGAATGGAAATGGCACTTACTGGGGTAACACAATGCAACATGAAACTTTGAACGGTAGTGTAGAATTAACGTTGGGAGGTGGTAATCAATGAAAGCTATGAAAACAAAAATAATACTAATTTTTTTGATAATAGCGGCTCTAAGCATGGGATGTGCACAAAAAATACAAAAAGTTAAAACCAATAAACCCGTCAACCAACCCGAAATTCCTCCCGCAACTAACAAAATTAAGCAAAACAATTTAACAGAGATAGAGCAGAATTTAAACAACACTATTGAAAACGTTGATCAGTTGTTATCTCAACTAAACGAAATAGAAAATATAACTTTTAATGTATAATTTTATTTTTATTTCTTTAACCAAGCTAAAACACCCGGTAAGTCTGCTAAAATACAACTAATTCTAATCAGAATTGCAAAAACAGTAGCTTTTTCTGGAGGTACTCCTAAAGCATATAAAACTACTACTGTCCCACTCTCCATTATTCCCAAACCTGCTGGAGTTATTGGTACAAACATCAAAGCTGAAAGCAGAGGTTGCAACAAAAAGTAAACATAAATAGGAAATACTACTTTACAAGATTGTCCAACAAAAAACCATTGAAAACCTACAAAAACCCATCCAATAAGGCATAAAACAAGAATCTGCAATGCATATTTCCTTGTTTCTACGCTCGATTTAAGCATATCTGATATTACCTTAGATAATCCAAATCTATCAAGTATTTTTAAAACACGAGAAGGTAAAAAATTTTTGAGTAAATTAGAGGGTTTTTCATACCACATAAACATCAAAATAATACCACCAAAGGCTATTACAAGGATACCAGCCCATGGATTTGAGAAACCAAGCACTAATATAGCTAAACTCGCCCCCAAACCTTTAACTACAAAGTCTATTCCTTGTGGTGCTACTACAGCAGCAATAGCATCAGAAACAGGTACACCACATCTTTCTAATAATTTTGCCATGAGTACATATCCACTTCTCCCAGGAGTTACATCCCCCGCAACCATACCACCCAAGTTTGCAAATAAACAACAAAAAAAATTTGGTTTGTAATTCATATTTTTTAATAAATAATAAACTCTATATGACAAAATTACATTTAGCAAATCATACATTAAAATAGACAACAAAAAAGTTGTGATTTCAACTTTTTCAAGTGCTTTTAAACCACCACCTATTTTGAAGAGTAACAATACTAAGATTAACAACCCAACTATGAATTGTATTAACCTCAACTTTTTCATTGCCAGCGTTTACTGAAAAGAGTTTAATACAGTTTTCGTCTTTTAGCAAGTGATGGTTAAAGTGTCAATAGTTCTCCCTGCATACAACGAAGCAAGAAATTTGGAAAAAGCAGTAAAAGCCGTAATTGATACTATGGAAAAAACAAAGTACGATTATGAAATTATTATAGCTGAAGATGGATCCACAGATGGAACAGATGTTATAGCTTCCAAGCTATCGGATGGTAAAAAAATTTTGCATCTACATTCAAAAGATAGGCTTGGTAGAGGTAGAGCCTTAGAGAGAGCTTTCCGTTTTGCTAAGGGAGAAGTTGTGGCTTTTTTAGATGTAGATCTCTCAACAGATATGTCTCACTTACCAGAATTAATAGATAAAGCTTTAGAGTATGGAATAGCTATTGGCTCAAGACTTAGAAAAGATAGTGTAACTGAGAGGCCTGCAAAGAGAGACATACCTTCAAAAGTGTATAATTTCCTTGTGAGATTGCTACTAAAATCGAAAGTTTCAGATCACCAATGCGGATTCAAAGCTTTTAAAAAGGATATCATACTGTCTATAATTCCTTCAGTAAAAGACAATCACTGGTTTTGGGATACTGAAGTGTTAGTTATAGCCCAAAAAAAAGGTTTTAGAATTTATGAAATACCTGTAAAGTGGAAACAAGGTGAAGAAACGAGAGTAAATGTCTTGAAAGATAGCATCTATATGTTCAAGTGTTTAATTAAAATGTGGCTTAGATGCTTGAGAAATGAAGGAGATAGATAACAACAGAAGTATTTTTATACGAATATAAAGTAATGTTATTCATGGTACCTGAGCTCATACTAAAAGTAAATCAAGCTTATCCAAGTGATTCAGGTAGAGGTATTGCTCGCCTCGATCCAGATGCAATGATCAAACTTCAAATTTCACCGGGAGATATAATTGAAATTGAAGGAAAAAGAAAGACTGTAGCAAAAGTATGGAGGGCTCCAAAAAGAGATTGGGGTAGAGATATAATAAGGATTGACAGATTTATAAGAGAAAATGCTGGAGTTAGTGTTGGAGATACTGTTAAAGTTAGAAAAGCCAATTATCAACCTGCAAAAGTCGTTATAATTGCTCCTTTAAAAAAGATGGATTTCAGAGTTTATGGAATGGATGTTGGAGAGTATCTAAAACATCAGCTATTAAAGAGGCCAATTCTTGAAGGAGATTTAATTCCAATAATCGGCGCTCCAGCTCTTGCAGGTTTTGGGAAGTATGGTCAAAATCAAGCTCTGTTGTTTGTTGCAGTTAAAACTGAGCCAAAAGGAGTAGTTATAATAGATGAGATGACTAGAGTAATTTACAGAGATAGACCCGCAAAAGGATTCGAAAGGTTGGGTAAAGGTGGAGTTACTTATGAAGACATAGGCGGACTAAAAGCAGAATTACAGAAAGTAAGAGAAATAATTGAGTTACCTCTTCGTTATCCTGAGTTATTCCAGAGATTGGGAATTGATCCTCCAAAAGGTGTTTTGCTTTACGGACCACCGGGAACTGGTAAAACGCTAATAGCTAAGGCTGTAGCTAACGAAATTGGAGCAAGTTATTACACAATAAATGGCCCAGAAATAATGAGCAAGTTCTATGGTGAAAGTGAGCAGAGATTGAGAGAAATATTTGAAGAAGCTAAGGAGAATGCTCCTTCAATAATATTCATAGATGAAATAGATTCAATAGCACCTAAGAGAGAAGAGGTAACTGGAGAGGTCGAAAGAAGAGTAGTAGCTCAATTACTAACTCTAATGGATGGATTGGAGGAGAGAGGCCAAGTAATAGTTATAGGTGCTACTAACAGGCTTGATGCCGTAGATCCAGCTTTAAGAAGGCCGGGAAGATTTGATAGAGAGATAGAAATAGGTGTTCCAGATAGAGAGGGTAGATTCGAAATACTACAAATTCACACGAGAAATATGCCCTTAGAACCAGAATATAAGAGAGAGTTTGTAATTCCTGCTCTACATTCTTTAAAGAAGTCTCTCGAAGAGAACGGAGAAGATATCGAAAAAATTCTTCTGGCAATAGAGGAAGTAGAAGATGCCGAAAGTGAAGAAGAAATAAAGACTTGCTTAGAGAAGTTAGTTCCAGAAGAAATGAGAAGTGAGCTTGAAAGAAATATTATCAAAGCTATGCTTCAAACCATAGCAGATCAAACTCACGGCTTCGTTGGTGCAGATATAGAAGCTCTGTGTAAAGAGGCCGCAATGGTAGCTTTGAGGAGATATTTACCAAAAATAGACTTAAACAGTGAAGAATTACCAGCAGACCTTTTAGAATCAATAAGAGTTACAATGAATGACTTCAAAGAAGCTATGAAGGGGATAGAACCATCTGCAATGAGAGAAGTGCTTGTAGAAGTACCTAAAATAAGTTGGGAGGATGTAGGTGGATTAGAAGAAGTCAAAAGAGAAGTAATAGAAGCTGTAGAATGGCCTTTGAAGTATCCAGAAAAGTTCAAAAAATTCGGTATTAAACCTCCAAAAGGTGTTTTGCTTTACGGACCACCGGGAACTGGTAAAACTTTGTTAGCTAAGGCTGTAGCTAACGAAAGTAATGCCAACTTTATAAGTGTTAAAGGTAGCGAACTACTTAGTAAATGGCTTGGAGAAAGTGAAAAGGCTGTCAGAAAAATATTTAGAAAAGCTAGACAAGTAGCTCCGTGCATAGTATTTTTTGATGAAATTGATGCTATAGCTCCAATGAGGGGGTTTGAAGAAGGTACAAGAGCTGTTGAAAGAGTTGTAAATCAATTACTAACAGAGATGGATGGATTGGAAGACCTTGAGGGTGTAATAATCATAGGCGCAACCAACAGACCGGACATATTGGATCCAGCTCTGTTAAGACCAGGTAGATTTGATAGGCTTGTATACGTTAGACCACCAGACAAAAAGAGTAGATTAGCAATATTTAGAATACACACAAGAAACATGCCACTTAGAGGAGTGGATTTAATGGAACTTGCAGAATTAACAGAAGGATACGTTGGTGCAGATATAGAAGCGGTTTGCAGAGAGGCAGTAATGCTTGCAATGAGAGAAAACATAAATGCAGAATACGTTGAAAGAAGACATTTCATGGAAGCTTTAAAGAAAATCAAACCAAGTGTTAGTGAATCTATGCTAACATTCTATGAAAGATTTGAAGAGAGATCTAAAATTGAGAAGGCAAAACCCACTGCAAGAAGTATCGTAGGATACGGTTAAATATTCTTTGATAACCCATTTTTTGATATGAGTACAGTAGTTGTTGTAGATGCTGGAGGTAGAGGTAACGCAATAGCACATGCTTTTTCGAGAAGTGAAAAAGTTAAAAACGTTTATGTGGCTCCCGGAAACGCAGGAAGTGAATTTTTTCCAAAGTGTAAACAAGCTAAGGAAGTAAAATCAATAAGAGATATTGAAGGAATAGTTAAACTTGCAAAAAAATTGGATGCCGATCTAATTTTTATAGGTCCAGAGGAACCTCTCAGCTTAGGTATTGTTGATAGGCTTGAAGAAGAGGGTTTTTCTGTTTTTGGTCCTAAAAAGAGTCAAACTTTAATAGAAGCAAGTAAATGTTGGGCGAAAGATTTCTTATCAAAAATAGGAGTCCCCGTTCCCGAATACAAAAATTTTGACAATTTTGAAGATGCAAAAGAGTACATTAAAGAACAATTCGAAAGTGGAAAAAAAGTTGTAGTAAAAGCTGACGGCTTAGCTGCTGGAAAGGGCGTTTACGTTTGTGATTGCGTAGAGGAAGCAATATTTGCCTTAGAAGAAATAATGATAAAAAAGAAGTTTGGAGACGCTGGAAATAAAGTAGTTATAGAAGAGAGACTTTATGGTATAGAAGTAGCATTTACAGCTATAACTGATGGCAAAACGGCCAAAACATTTAGTCACGCAAGAGACTACAAAAGAGCATTTGATCCAGACGATGTAGAAGGGATGAGAAACTTCTATATGGGTGTAAGAAAGAAGTACATAACTTTGGAAGATGCAAAGAAAATGATGGAAAAAGGATTACTTATAAATCCAAACACAGGTGGTATGGGTGCTATTAGCCCTCACCCAGCAGTTAATAGAGAAGTCGAAGAAAAAATTATGGATGAGGTCGTAAATCCAATAATAAATAACTACGACTTTAGAGGAATACTCTATCCAGTAATAATGCTCGTAGAAGAGAGTGATAAACTTATACCAAAGGTTTTAGAAGTAAACGTTAGAGAATGCGATCCCGGAGCCCAAGCTAAACTTCCAAGACTTGAAAGCGATATTTATGAACTGTCCATGGCAGTAATAAACAAGGAACTTGAAGAATTTAATGTTAAATTTAGTAATCACTGTTGCGTAGCAGTTTGCGCAGTTAGTGGGGCTTTAAAAGGAAGAGAAGGCTTTAAACCAGGATATCCTGCTGACCATTACACAAATCAGCCTATAGATGGATTAGAAGAAGCTATGAAAGAAGCGATAATTTATGCTAATGGAATAGCTAAGAATTCTCATTACAGCACAACTGGAGGGAGAGTTCTAACAGTGGTTGGAAAAGCCGAAAATTGCGATAAAGCAAAGGAAAAAGCGTATTCTGCTATTTCAAAGATAAAATTTCCGGGAATGAGATACAGGAAAACCATAGGATTAGATGTCGAGTAAAACATTTCTTTTTTCCATTTCTTCTAAGAACTTTTCGAGCATTTGTTTTGAGACAGAAACTCTTACTTCTCCCAGATAAGAATTTAAAGCTATTACATCTAAATCAAACTCTGGATTTTCTATTTCACTGAAATTAACTATTCCATAACAGTAGTCGGCTTTACCATTGACGATTTTTAATTTTCCCTTAGTACCCAATTCTGCTTAAATGTTCGAAAACCGTGTTTTCTATCAATCCAAGTTTTTCGAGACTGCTAAGAACGCTAACTTTTCCCGGTAACTTTACCTTGGCTTTATCTATTCTCCCAGAGTTCATAGTAATAATTCTGTCTGCCCATGCGAATGCGAATTCGGCATCGTGAGTTGTAACTATTACCGTAATTCCTTCAGCGTTAAGTTCTGTCAAAATGTTGAACATTTCGTGAATCCCTGAGTGATCTAAGCCCGCTGTTGGCTCGTCTATTAGTATTATAGAAGGCTTCATTGCTAAAACACCAGCTATTGCAACTTTTTTCTTTTCCCCACCGCTTAAATTAGCGGGATTTCTACTTGCTAAGTGTTCTATGTTCAAAAGCCTTAGAACGTTTTCTACTCTGGCTTTCACCTCATCTTCACTCAAACCCATATTTCTAAGCCCGAACGCAATGTCGTCAAAAACAGTTGGCATGAAAACTTGGTCATCTGGATTTTGAAAGACTATCCCTACATGTTTTCTGAAGTTTTCTCTTTCACCCATTACTTCTACTATGCCTTTCTCAGGTTCGATTAAACCGGCGATGCAAAGCAACAGTGTCGTTTTTCCAGATCCGTTTGGACCGAGAATGGCTAACTTTTCACCAATGTCAACTTCTAAGCTGACTCCTTTCAAAGCCTGAACTTCTCCGTATGAGTAGTGGAGATCTTCAACAACGACAGCTTTCAAACCACAACCCTCCTGTCTATGTAAACCAAAAAAATGCAAAAGAAGAAGAACAAAATCACTTGCAAAATCTCCTTTCTTTTCCATCCGTTTTCTACCCTTAGCTTTCCTGAATAACCTCTCGCTACCATGCTTAGATAAATTCTTTCTGCTTTATCCATTGCCCTCGATATTAAAACTCCGGCAAGTATTCCCAAGTTGTGTATCCTCTTTTTAAACGAAAGCTCTTTGGAGAAGGCGTTTTTGGACTTGGCAGCCATTTTAAGCTTACAACTCGTTCTGTAAAGAGTTTCTATGTATCTGATCATGAGAAAGGCTATTTCAGAAACTTCGTCTGGAAGAAAACTCAAAGCTGAAACAATATCTACCATTCTCGTTGAAGCTGCGAGTATTAAAAGCAATGAAACGCACGTGAGAACTTTGATAAGTATTAGAGTTGAGTAATAAACGCCGTTTTCTGTAACTCTCAGTATCCACCACTTCCACAAAACTCCTCCGGGATATGTGAACAGCACGATTAAAAAGACGACTATGGCTATATAAACTGGGTAAACCAATTTTTTAAAGGAAATTTTGAACTTAACTATAAGAGGTACTAATGATATAAGAATTATTAGTGGAATTAATAAATCCTTCATGGCAGTAACTGTAAAAAGAAGAATGAAAGTGGATATTGCTTTTACTTTTCCGTTTATCTTCTCCTTGCCCTCCCTTCTTAACTCTAACAAAGAATCGCCTCTTTCTCACTTCTTTTTTCTCATCTCCTTTATCGCCCTTCCAACTATTGCTGCCAAGAAAAATCCAACAGTCGTTCCTACTCCGTTGACGACATCTCCCGTAAACCAAGGAGGCACGACTTTCACCTCGCAAGCTCTTCTATCTCATCCCACAGGTATCCAACTATCAGTCCAGCAAATATTCCGGCTAAGGTAAAGCCTATTGGTTCCATTTTCTCCGGAATAGCAGGCAGGTAGTCAGTCGGCTTAGCTTTCGCTGCGTGTGACGCCATGTCATTCACTATATCGTCAGTCGCCTCCAGACTCTTGCCAGTGCTATAACTGTAGTAAGCCGAGGCGAGTATAGATAGAGTTACAACTGCCATCAAAATTAGGCAAGTAATAGCGAACTTACGCATAGGCGATACCCCACGTTACGTTAGACCTTTCGGCAATGTACTGAACGACGGCAGCCGTGAATATGAACTCTCCTATGGCGAGAGGTATCTGAGTTGGCCCGTATCCCATGAAGTAAAGCCACCAGTAGTGTAGCACATTGTTAGCGTGAAGTCCAACTGCTAATTCGAAAGAGGAAGTTAGATACGTTACCATATCTCCAACGAATTCCGCTGAGCCTGCTGAGAGCCAGAGAGGAACTTTCGCCTTTTCTAAGCAAAACGTAAGTAGCGTATCCAGTAAAAGTGCCCATAATTCCCATGGAAAAAGTGTTAGCTCCAAGAGTTGTGATACCTCCATGTCCAAGAAACGCTGAAAGAATAGAGCTATTGAAGTTATCACTACAGTTGCAAAAGACCCGACTATTATTGCTGCCATCGGCGTTCCCACTGGATGGGAACAAGAACCCGTTACTGGAACTGGAATGTGCCAGACCGATATTATGAACACCGCTGCACCCATTAAAGCTAGCATAGGCTTGTATTTTGGATTTTTCTCACTTTTCTTTCTTATTTCTCTTATTCCCAGATACCAGAATGGAATGCATACGGCATACCAGAATGCACACCACTTCAGGCTTAATATTCCGTCGGATATATGCAAGGCATTACCTCCAATTTTTTAGATTAAATATCAAAAGAATTTGACAAAATTGTAAATATTAATATTTCAAAAGAAATATTGGAAGTAGAAGATTCAAAAGAATCAAACTGACAATAAAAAATTTCAGACATAGAGAAAAATAATAGCCTATGAAGTTTGTAGCAATTTCAGATACCCACGACAATTTGATAGCTGTAAGAGATTTAGTTGAACAACTAAAAAAAGAGAAGATCGATTTCATAGTACATGCTGGAGACGTTATAGCTCCATTTACATTAAAGGAATTCTTCCCTCTTAATGTAAAAATGTACATAGCTTTTGGTAACAACGATGGAGAAAAGAAACTGTTAAAGAAAATATCAAATGAAAAAAACTGGGAAATTGGAGAAATAGTGGAGTTCCCTGAGGGTATTGTATATCATGGAACGGATAGCAGAATTGTAAAAATACTCAAAAAATGCGAAATCGAGTATTTAGTTTTGGGGCATACACATGAACCTCTATTGGAGAAGGGTAAAGTAACAGTGATTAATCCCGGAGAAGTTTGTGGTTATTTAACTGGAAAAAGAACTTATGCTATTTGTGAGGATGGAGAAATAAGCATACTGGAGGTGTAACTCTGCTTGACAAAAAAAGTAAAGCGATGTTGATGTTAATAATGCTGAATGACATATATTCAGATGTAGTGTTGTTGGTTAGAAACCTCAAAGATTTTGTTGCATCACATCCAGAAATGTTAGAAGACATGGAAGAATTTGGATTTCTAAAAACGCTTAAAATAGCAGAAGATTTGGAAAACAACGTTTTAGATGTGATGGACAGGTTAAAAGAGGTCGTCTATTCTAAAAGCAAGTAGCTTTCTCTTTTTTTGGATGTCATAACATTTGTAACCTCAAGAGGACAACTTTCAATGTATCTCTTAGCTTGCTCAACACTGTTAAGCCTTACATCTTTCGCAACAAGCAACATCTTTTCTCTAACTTTCTTAGATAATTTTGAAACTATCTTCAAAGAATCTTTTAAATCAAGAGAGACATCAACAAGAATTACATCAAAATTTGTTTTTATCTCAAGCGTAAAAATATCTGCAAAAATAATATCAACATTTCTATATTTTTTAGTAATTTTAATTAGATGTGGTCTAAATTCCTCACTAAACTCTACACCCAAAACTTTTTTGCATTTTTCAGCGGAATACATTAAAAAACCACCAGCACTACTGCCCACATCCAAGACTTCATAATCACTTTTAAGTAAACCAAATTTCTCATCTATCTCTTTTAATTTCCAGTATCCTTTTGGCTTACCTTCACATCTAACTTCTATTTTTTCAACTCCAGTTACATTCTTAGATGGTTTAGTCACAACTACACTGTCTATGCTTACAAAGCCTCTCTTTATAGCTTCCTTAGCTTTCTGCCTGCTATCAAAGTAACCCAACTTAACTAAGTAGGTATCTAATCTCATCAAAATAGAGTGTACAAAAGCAGTAATTAACCATTCTGAAAGTATTTTATATTCTAATTAGACCTTAAAGTATGGTTCACATAGGTTTGGATATAGGCACAAACTACACAAAAGCGACAAAAGACGGGAAAAATGTTACGATTTTCCCGAGTATAGTCGTTTATGGAGAAGAAAAAGATTGGAATCTAACAGGAAAGTCAAAAAATATATACATAGGTGAAGAAGCTCTTACTTTAACCGAAAACGCAGAGAATATAGAAGCTCTAAGGCCAATACACGATGGTAGGTTAATTCACAGCTCTTACATAGAACTTGCAAAATATGCTATAAAAGTATTAGACGTAAAACCAAATGTAATAGCTACGGGTCTTCCAGTAAAATCATCAAAAAAGGAGAGAGAAGAGCTTTTATCGAGCATTAAATCAGAAATTGGAGTAGATGCACTTATTTTCCCGGAACCAGTTGGAACTCTTGCATACTTAGGAATAGACACTGGAGTTTGCATAGACATTGGATTTGGAACAACAGATATATTGGTTCTGAGTAAAATGGAGTATTTAAAAGGAGACACCATGCTACTTGGAATAGACTGGCTTTTTGATAATATAGAAGTGATAATCAGAAATAAAGCTGGCATAAATTTAACCCCCGAAGAGCTAACAAAATTGATAGTAGAAAAGAAAGAAGTTGGTAGGATTAGGAGTGGTAGAAGAATTACAGTCAGCTACAAAGATATAGCTGAAGAATACGAAAAACTTATCAAAAACTGGATTGAAAGAATTGCAAATAGAGTTAAATTACTGCTTGAAGGTCTATCTACAACAATAGTGGATAACTTGGTTTTAACTGGTGGAGGAGCTCTTTTGCCTGGAGTTAAAGAGGGGTTTGAAAATTCTTTCAAAGAGATTACAGAAATAAAAGTCCCAGACAATCCAATAGCTGCAAATGCTTTAGGATACTACATACTTGCATCGGCTATAGTTGAAAATAAGGAGGAAGAGCAGGTAGAACCAAATAAAAAAGAAGTAAAGGAGAAAAAAGAGAAGAAAAAGAGTAAGTGATATTTCTAATTTTTTAAAATATATCTAATTTTTTAAAAATTTTAAAGTTATACTGTTTTTAGTCTAAGAATTCAAATATTTCCAATATAGCTTAAAAATAATTAAAAATTTTACACATTATTGATGTCGCTTTTAATTATGTTTTCAAAAAAATAGAAAGTAATATATATCTTGCCGTTGATACCGTCATATAAACCGTAATTTAAGGAGGGGTTTAAAGTGTTGTTATGTATAACCTTAGATAAAGATGAAAATAACTTGTTTAGAAGGCCTGCATGTGTAGAAAAAGGTTGTTGCTTTAAATGCGTTTCTGGGCTTTGTCCTTTTGGATATGACGTATTCATTGACTGTTTTCCTCACTTAAGTGAAGAAGAAAAATCACTTTTCATGGAGCTCATAAAACTCCGAAGTCTAATTGCAAGGAAGTTGTAATTTTATTCATTTTTTATTTTTTATTCAGTCTATTTCGAATTATTCTAATTTATTAATACTTTTATAGAAAATAGTAGCAAAAAAGATATATTATAGTGTCTTTATGTATTAAAGGGGGTGAGGGATTGGTAGAAAAGATTAGAACTTTTCCACCTTCCCCAGTAAATGAAAAGCTGAAAACTTATAGAAAAGGAGAATTAGCAGGAATTGTAAGAGTATCCGATAGATGCGTAGGATGTGACACTTGCAGAACTCAGTGTCCCACTGGGGCAATGATGGGGGAAATAGGAACAAGACACAAAATAGACTACGATAGATGTATAAACTGCGGTCAATGCTTAATAAATTGTCCTTTTGGAGCAATAGAACAAATGAGTTTTCTCGATGAAGTAATGAAAAAATTAGAAGACAAAAACTCTTTTGTTGTGGCAATAGTAGCTCCAGCAGTAAGAGTTGCGTTAGCAGAAGAATTTGGAAAGCCACCGGGAACTTTGACAGTTTCAAGATTGCACTTAGCTTTAAAAAAGGCAGGATTTCATATATTTGAAAACAACTTTGCAGCTGACCAAACTATAATGGAAGAGGGGACTGAACTCATAGGTAGAATTGCATACTGGGAGTTGGGGTTGAAAGAAATTGAATTCGAAATAAAAGATATTAGACCAATCAGCTGGGTTAAAAAAGTAAAACTTGACTTAAAAGAATTTGAAAACAAACCGTTACCTCAATTTACATCTTGCTGTCCTGCGTGGGTTAGATATGCAGAAGTGTATTACCCAGAAATTTTACCACATTTATCAAGCTGTAAATCCCCACAACAAATGGCAGGACCAACAGCAAAAACGTACGGGGCACTAAAAGTTTGGAAGGTAAATCCAGAGAGAATATATACAGTAGGAATTATGCCGTGTACTGCAAAAATATACGAAGCCTCAAGACCGGAATTTGATAGTGCCTGGAGATGGCTAAAAGAGAAAGGATTGGTTACTACCAAGTTTAAAGATGTTGATGCTGTATTAACAACAAGAGATCTCGCAGAACTTTTCAGAAGAAAAGGAATAAATCCTATTGAATTTTCAGAAAACGAGAAACCCGAAAATTTCGAATGGTATAGTGGTGGAGGAACTATTTTTGGTACAAGCGGTGGAGTTATGGAAGCTGCTCTTAGGTTTGCTTGGAGCGTCCTATCTGGTCAAGAACCTCCAGCTTTGAGTGAAAAATGGAACTTTGTCAAAGTTAGAGGATACACACACCCAAGAGTTGAGGCTAAGATAACAATACCACTCAAATCAGAATTGAAAAAAGAAATTGGATTAGACGAAGTAACTCTGAATGTTTGCGTCGTTAACGGAATTGGTTATAGAGGTTTACACATAAAAGATGTTTTAGAAGAAGTTCTCGCGGGAACGAGTAAATACCACTTTATAGAAGTTATGACTTGCCCAGGTGGTTGCTTAAATGGTGGTGGTCAGCCTGTTGAACCTATGGGGACATCTTGGATAGATCCTGTCTTACCTCTACCTCTGTGAGGTGATAGTTATGAAGTGGTTTGTGGAAAAACCAGCAAGTGTTAGGTTAAGTAGAAGGGCTCTTTTAAAAATATTTGGTATATCTATAGCAGCAATAGCAGTTGGAGCCTATAAAATTACAGATTTATTTGCCCATAGAAACAAGTATATAAAAATGAGACAAAAAGGACAGTACAAAGATGATGAGAGAGTTAGAAAAGTGTACAAACTCGCTGCATCTCATCAGAATCCAATGATAAAAAGATTTTACGATGAATTTGCTATTCAACCATTTGGAGAGGTTAGTGAGGAGCTACTACATACAACCTATTTTAAGAGGACTGGTGGTTTTTGAAAGCAATTAGGGGGTGTTAAGTTGAAAGAAGTAGTTTTAAGACATCCTCTTTCAAGCAGGATAGTTCACTTTGTAAACATGATATGTTGGTATGGTTTATTCCTCAGTGGTATTCTTGTTTACTTTAAAATGGTAGATAACTATGAAAGGGCGTTTTTGATGAAGTTACACATACTGTTTGCTGCAATATTAACGCTTGTAATTGTCTCATACATAGTAGTTACACCAGATAGGGTATTTCTCTTTATGCAGGAAGTACTGAACTGGGATAAGGATACTATAGCATGGTGGAAAAACTTTGGAGGATATCCATACAAATTCTTAGGTAAAACGAAAATATACAAATACATAGAGAAATTTTGGTTTGCAAAACCCGGTTGTCCTCCACAAACAAAGTACAACGCCGGTCAAAAATTGCTTGGTTTAACAGTGATATTTAGCTTAGCAATTCTTGGATTTACTGGTTGGTTTCTGTACTTCTTTAGAGAAGCTCTTGGAAAAAACGGAGTTCTACTGTTTTTTAACTTACATGTATGGATAGCTATAATAGTAACGCTATTTGTTACATTCGTACACATACCTCTTGTCTTAGTAAACTGGCCAGACTTTGTGTCTATGTTTAGGCTGGGTAGTGGAACTGTACCAGTAGAATGGGCAAAAGAACACAATCCAAAATGGTTTGAAAGAGAAGTAGCAGAATTAAAAGAAGATTAAAAATTATATTCTTTTGAATTTTTTAGAATGTAGGAATACAACTCTTCCCCCCAATCTAAGCAATCTTCATCATTGCATATAAATATTTTTTTATAATTAAAAATTTTATTTTTTAAATAAAAAGATATTATTAGCTTGGTGTCTAAGATCAGTAAAGATATCTTATAATCTTTGTTAGATATATAAAACCTTATATTCGACTTTTTTAAAATATCTTTTAGTTCTTTTTTGTGATTTAATAGAATCTCTTTTAAAACATTTTTACTAACTATTATATTTACGTCCTTCCCACTTTCAACCAAATTAGAAAACAAATCAATGTATTCTGAGCAGAAAACATTAGTATAGCATTTAACTGAGTAAGATTCAATTAATATTTTGGAAAAATTTTTATTAGTATAGAATATATCACATTCATCCAATATTTTAATATTACTAAGTTGATAAATCCTATCTAATAAATATGAAGGTATATCATCCAAATAATAATCGTTTAAAGAATTTGTCTTGCAAATATTATCAAAGTTCTCCAAGATTTCGTAAGCATTCAAAACAAGTAAGCCCTTCGACGTTATTATATACATGTCAAGCGAAACATCTACTAAACCCATTGATTTAGCCATACTCAATATCTGTGTTATTCTAGATGTAGAGACTTTTAAACAATTTTTTAATTCATTTTTACTTTTAGGACCAGATTTTAACTCTTTTAAGATCTGAATTAATCTTGGAGATCTAAAAAATTTGAAGGACATTAATTTAGTTTTTATTATTGATAACTTAAATTTTTTGTAATAGTCATTATGATGATAAAATAAAGCATAGAGAAAGTTTATTTACATCCCCAAAAGGCATAGATTAATGAAAACAGATACAAAAACAACAAAAAAGTCCAGAAATGCGAGTCTTGAAAAATTTGACGAAGTACGTGAGAACTATTCTGCAGAGCAAATTGAGGTACTTGGAGATATCGAAGCTGTAAGAAAAAGACCGGGAATGTACATAGGAGGAGTTGGCATTGGAGGTCTGCATCACTTACTCTGGGAAATAATAGATAACTCAATAGATGAAGCCTTAGCTGGATACTGTAAAAATATAAAAGTAGTTCTACATAAAGATGGATCTGCAAGTGTAGAAGACGATGGAAGAGGAATTCCTACTGAAATGCATGAATTGGGTAAACCAGCTTTAGAAATAGTTTTAACTAAGCTTCACGCCGGAGGCAAATTTGATAGAAAGGCATATAGAGTTTCTGGTGGATTGCACGGTGTAGGTCTATCTGTTGTTAATGCCCTATCCGAATGGTTAGAGGTCAGAGTCTGGAGAAACGGAAAAGAATACTATCAAAAGTATATAAGAGGTAAACCAGTCGAACCTTTGAAAGTAGTTGGAAGCACAAACAGAACAGGAACTTACATCAGATTTAAGCCAGATGAAGAAATATTTGAAGTTACTGAATTTAGTAAAGAAATTGTTTCTCAAAGATTAAAAGAGTTAGCTTATCTTAATAAAGGCATAAAGATAGAGTTATACGATGAAAGAACTGGTGAAAAAGAAGTATACTGTTATGATGAAGGTATTGTAGGATTTGTCAAAAAACTAAATTCAGGAAAAGCTACTTTACATGATGTAATATATTTGGAAGGAGAGAAAAATGATGTATTAGTTGAAGTAGCAATTCAATTCACAGAAAGCGATGTAGAAAAAACTCTGTTTTTTGCCAACAATATAAAAACAATAGAAGGTGGAACGCATGCTGCTGGTTTTAGAGCTGGACTTACAAGAGCTATAAATGAATTTGGAAGAAAGCACATAAAGAAGTTTAAACCTTTGACTGGTATTGATATTAGAGAAGGGCTAACTGCAATAGTATCTGTTAAAGTTCCAGAACCGCAGTTTGAAGGACAGACAAAAACAAAACTAACCAACAGTGAAGTAAAAACAGCTGTTGAAACTATTGTTTATTCGGGCGTTCTCGAATGGTTGGAGGAACATCCAAACTTAGCAATGAAGATATTAGAAAAATGCATGATAGCAAGAAGAGCGAGAGAAGCGGCTAAAAGAGCAAGAGAACTTATAAAAAGAAAAAGAGAAGGTATAACTTTGCCTGGGAAACTTGCAGATTGTTCTTCAAGAAGACCTGAGGAAAGAGAGTTGTTTATAGTAGAAGGTGAGTCTGCGGGTGGTTCTGCAAAACAGGCAAGAGATAGAAGATTCCAAGCAATACTACCTATAAGGGGTAAGATAATAAACGTAGAAAAATCGGGAATGAATAAAGCAATGAAAAATGAGGAAATAAAATCGATAGTTGCTGCAATAGGTGCAGGAATAGATAAAGATTTTGACATAACCAAGGCAAGATACAGAAAAGTTATAATTATGACTGATGCTGACGTTGATGGAGCACATATAAGGACTTTGCTGTTAACATTCTTTTATAGATACATGAGACCATTAATTGAAAGTGGATATCTATATATAGCTCAACCACCATTGTATAGAATTAAAAAAGGAAAGAAAATATACTATGCATACTCCGATAGAGAGCTTGAAGAGTTCCTTAAAAGATTAGGAAACAATGTGGAAGTGCAAAGATACAAAGGTTTAGGTGAAATGAATCCAGAACAGCTCTGGGAAACTACAATGAACCCTAAAAACAGATACCTGATCCAAGTGACTATAGAGGACGCAAAAAAGGCAGATGAGTTGTTCACAATACTTATGGGAGAAGATGTGGAAGCCAGAAGAAAGTTTATAATAGAACATTCCAAAGAAGTTAAGAATTTAGATGTTTAAAAGCTGGATCAGAGGGTATTGTTGTTAAAATTACTTTTCCAAATTTTGTCCACTCCCCCAGCAACCTGCATATATCTACTGATGATCCAAAAGCAACGTATGCCGGACCATTACCAGATAATCCAGCACATAGATTTGATTTTTCCGCTAATCTTACTGGTGTTGTATCGTAGCCTAAGATAGCACAACAGTAATCTGAGTTTAATTTCATAGCCTCACAGTACATTCCCTCCAATGCCAAATCAATTGCCGATTTTATTATTTCAGTTTCACCATGTCTCATTTTATCAACGTCAATTTTTTTCCTATTCCAAGGAGGTATTAAAATAGCTGCTCTACTATTTATTTTATCGTGTCTCAGCAATTCCAATTTTTTATTGTCTGTTACAACAAAACCCCCAAGTAAAGATGCGGCAGCATCATCCATAGCACCAGTATAACTTATACCACAATCAAGAGAAATTTTAGCATTTATTTTAACTATTTCAATTGGATCAAAATCCAAGTCAAACAACTTAGACAAAGCTAAAAGTAGAGAGTTTACAAAAGCACTACTACTACCCAATCCTGAACTTTTTGGAATGCTGCTCTTAACTTTTACAGTAACTCCCTCTTTTATACCGAGATACTCCAATGCTGTTTCAACGATTTGAGATTTTGATTTCAATCCATCAGATACGAGAACAGTTTCTTTACTTTTTTCAACTTCGGTTATTGTTTTTAAATTTAAAGCGAAAGCGGAGCCTACACCTAAGCTTAGAGCGTTAATAACCGTTCCAGCTGCATACGCTACACCAGTTGCTTTCATCGTCTTAAATTGCATAGCCAATCACATATAATTTTGTCGTAACTTGAAGTTAGTTTAAAAGCCTCACAAGCAAATTTAAGTCTTAAATCTTCAATAAATGGAAATTTCTTAATTACTTCAGAATATTGATCAATTTTACATACAACTAAAACTTTTTCATAGTTTTTTGCAGCAGCTCTAAGAAGTGTAACTCCTCCAATATCTATATTGTTTAAGCATGGTTTTTCGCTAAAGGGGTATAAATTAACAACGACAACATCAATAACCCCCGAATAAATCATTTCAAAAATCCATGGATGTAATGTTTTTATTTCTCTTTTTTCTTTTAACCCCGTTATTTTCGAAAGTTCCACAACATCAATACCTTTGTTTCTCAAATAATTGGCGGTGCCTCCCGTAGCAATTATTTTTCGATACTTAGATATGATTTCTGCAAGTTTTTCACAGCCCTCTTTATTACTCAAACTAAACAATGCGTATTTATCCATAATTTCCACTTATTTTGCTTAAAAATTTAAATTTTGTTTTGCAAGCATAGATGTATTTAAAAAGCTGATAATAGAGGGTGAAGACCCTAAAAGACAAGAAAAAATTTAGAAGCCGCCGCCGGGATTTGAACCCGGGACCTGGTGATTACAAGTCACCCGCTCTGCCAGCTAAGCCACGGCGGCTCAGTATTGCTCAAGAACAAAATGAAGTAAAGTGATTAAAAAAATTTTGCTCGACTTAAACTTGCTCAACAAAAAATATGTTTTTTACCCTTCTAAATCCTTTACCAACAAAATAAATTTCTGCACTTCTTTTTCTTGATGCTGGTGGGCTGTGAAACTTTTTAAATCTGAAAAATGGTTTCATCTCTTTAAACACTTTTTGACTTTCTTCTCCTTGAAACATTTTAACTAAGAAATTGCCTCCCGGCTTTAATACAACCCTCGCAATCCTAAAAGCAGATCTAACGAGATCTACAGATCTAAGATGGTCTATGGACCAATGACCTGTTATTTTAGGTGCGGCATCGCAAATAACTACGTCGTACTCTTTGCAGACGGACTTTATCATATCTATGGTTTCTTCGTCGTTTATATCACCCCTAATAAAAGTTACGCCTTCTATTGGCTTCATAGGATTTAAATCGACTGCTACTACCTTAGCACCAAACTCCACACACACTTGACTCCATCCACCAGGAGTGGCTCCAAGATCTAATACTCTATCCCCCTCTTTTATCAATTTAAACGTTTTATTCATCTGAATTAGCTTGAATGCGGCTCTACTCCTATATCCTCTCTTTTTTGCTTCCCAGTAATAGTAATCCTGCCTGTCTTGACTCCTTCTTGGTTTTGGCATAAGCTTAATTGAACGATGTATGAGATTAAGTTTTTGTTTGTTTTTTTGCTCGCTTTATCAGATAACCATCAAACTATAATCTACGAACTAAATTATTTATCTTTAAATATTTATTAAACTTTTATTCAAACATTTATTTTAACAAAATCCTGCTTTTTTACAAGATTTATTAACAGATTTTCTATCGCCATGGATCTATTCATTCACTCAATTAGGATGTTATCTGTTTTGTTTTAATATCAACGGCAGTCACTCATCCGTTCTCCACATTCCAATCTTATATGAACTTTGTTATGAATTGTGTGTTGGATGAAATTCCTCACCCCCTACGAGCTTTTCAGTTTTAATTTTTAGCATGAATTGGTTGGAAGTTTTATCTGGATTTTTAATTTTTTATTTATGTGTTATTCATAGGTTTGCTTGACAAGACAATACACTATCGACTTTTAATGTTAATTACTATATAAAAATTTTATAAATATGCTATTAGAATATGAAAATTAAAGAATAATTCTTAAAATATGGTCAGAAAATAATTATAGGATTGAGTTTTATAATTCTAAAAAGTGAGGTGAGAAGATGAAACGGGTTAGAAGACTAATATGCGTATTGTTGGTTTTGGTGATGCTTGGATGTATAGTAAAT
>JALSLC010000003.1 GCA_026988525.1 Archaeoglobaceae archaeon | reverse complement strand
CTCCAACGCCGAGGGGATACCAAGGATCCATTATGCAGTCGTGCCCCAAGCATACGTTGATTCCCTCCCTCATCAACTCCTTTATCCTCGTAAGTCCTCTCCTCTTCGGATAGTTGTCGAATCTCCCCTGTAAGTGGATGTTTATCAGCGGATTCGCAACTATCGTTATTCCCGCCCTCTTCAATATCTTCATAAGCTTGAAGGCGTATGCGTTGTCGTAGCTGTGCATGGCGGTGCAGTGTCCGGCTACAACCCTCCACTGGTAATCGTTTCTGATAGTTTCCTTCGCAACGACTTCCAAGAACCTCGAATTCGGATCGTCCGTCTCGTCAACATGCCCATCAATATCTCTGTCGTATTTCTTGGCTATTTCGAACGCTATCTCAACGGATTTGACTCCATCCTCTCTCGTAAGCTCGTTGTGTGGTATCATTCCCACGCAGTCCGCTCCGATTTCCATCGCCTTCTCGAGCAACTCCAAGTTATCTCTCTCCGTAAGAATCCCGTCCTGAGGAAAAGCCGTAACCTGTATGTCCATGATCTCTTTGAACATTTCCTTCGCCTTAACCAAACCTTTGACTGTCGTGAGCGTTTTCTCCGTCGTATCCGCGTGGGTTCTGAGGTAGAGGGTTCCGTAGCAGACCATCCACTTAACGGCCTTCTCCACCCTTTTAAGCATCTCCTCCTCGTTCAACAGCTTTCTCTTGTATTCGGCCCATATCTCTATTCCCTCAAGCAAAGTTCCGCTTTCGTTGAATCTCGGTTTGCCCAAAGTAAGAACTCCGTCCAGATGGAAGTGCATGTTGGCGAAAGCCGGAACGACCAACTTACCTTTGGCATCTATCTCCTCCTCCCCTTTCTCCGCGATTTCCTTCTCTATCCTTACGATCTTTCCGTTCTCCACGCCTATGTCGTAAACTCCGTCCATTCCCCTTATTCTGGCATTTCTAACGATCAGATACATAGAATTTTAAAAGCAGTTGAATAGAAATAAATAAGCGATTGTGAGGTAATATTAATTATTCACAAATTTTATCAAAATAATTTTTATTACCGAATATTATATTGGATTCTCTCATTTGGGGGTGGCTAAATGGAGGGGTTGGAGGAGCTTTTACCAGTAAAACCGAAAGAGAAGATTATGGATACACTTTCTTATACAATGATGATTCTATCAATGACAGTAACCACATCGATATTCTTTCTTGGTTGGCTTTCAAAAATACTTGGACTCTCTTTAATTGAAACAATAGTAGCTGCATTCATAGGTAACAGTGTGGTAGCACTAATAATGTACTTAAACGGAGTAGTTGGTATAAAATACGGAATTCCATTCCCTATCCAATTGGGGTACACATTCGGATACAAAGGATCAATAATACCACTCATAATAAGAGTTGTAATTTCTATATTTTGGTATGGAGTGGGGGGATTCATAGCGGCGTGGGCGATAACGGAGATGGCAATGCTCGTTGCCGGAATTCCGGTGAAAGTTATCCTATCCGAGGGATTGAAATATACTCCTATAACTTTCGTTCTCTATCTGGCCTTCGTGTGGTTCGTCGGATATAGGAAGATTCAGGGCATAAAGTGGCTCGACAACATAGCCGGACCGTTGTTGTTGGCCTTCTTCCTCTGGTTCGTCTGGTATTTGGGAACTCTGAAGGGATTGCCCGGAAGCTGGGAGCAGGTTTACGGTGGAAAGGGAGTCGGTTGGCTGAGTCAGAACTTCTTTTTGATGGTCGCAGTCCAGACTGCTTGGTGGGGAACCATAGCTTTGAACGTATCCGACATATGCAGGTATTGCAAGAGCGAGAAAGCGTTAATAGTAGGACACATATTCGGCCTCGTGATTCCTCAAGTTGTTGGAACATACCTCGGTTACGTCGCGACGACGCTGACCGGAGGAGTTCACAGTCCCATAGACATAATAGCAAAGTACACACCTACTCCTCTGCTCGGAATCTTAGGCCTCGTATTCGCAACTCTTGCAACGGGAAGCACGAACGTTACCGGCGACATTCCCGCGGCTACTAATGGAATAATCAGGATAGCGAAGATTTCGTGGACTAAGGCCTTGACGATAGCCACATTTCTCGCGTGGCTCGTGATAGGTCCTTACGCGATATTCTGCTGGAAGAAGGCGATGGACGTCGCCAACTACCTACTAGACTTTAATTGGTATTACTCGATGTGGCTTGGGCCGATAGCGGGAGTTATGGTAGTTGATTACTGGATCCTTAGAAAGGGCAGGATAATATTGGACGAGCTCTACAATCCGAACGGGATATACAGCTACTCGAACGGAATAAATTGGGTGGGGCTCGGATCTTTTATAGCCGGAATATTGGGAGAATACGTCATCAGCGCAATTCAAGGAAAAATTAGTTGGTATGCGTTCGTTCCCGTCCCCGGAATAGAGCTCGCTTGGTATTACGGATTCATAATATCCGCGATAGCAATGCTAATAGCCGGAAATATGGCGAAGGAGTACGTTCTACCAGAAACATCTCTAAAGTGGGGCCGCCGAGATTTGAACTCGGGTCTCCGGCACCCCAAGCCGGGAGGATAACCAGGCTACCCTACGGCCCCTTAGCAAAATTCAAACTTCTCGAAATTTAAAAACTTTGCTTATCTCCTCGCTAAAGCACTTTGGCAGAATTAAGCTTACAACCTTAAACTTTCCAAGTTTTTTTACGATGTAAATATATTTTTCATCTGAAAAATATGAGTAAAAGTTTTTCCAAGAGTGAAGAGCGTTGTTTATGTAAATACCTCTATACGTAATTCTGTAAGTTTTTGGTTCCAAGATAGAGATTATAGAAGGTAAAAGGATAATTACTGGGTAAACAAGCCAAAAAATTGCTAAGTATATACACTCGTTCCAGTAGTATTTAGCCAAGGATATTGCTATTGCCAGCAATAGTATCCAAAATACAGATGAAATAATCAAAATTTTTTTGCCATACTTAGTGTAATACCACCAATATGCATAGGCGTTAAACTTAGCATCAGCTTTAAACTCAGCTTTCATCGTAAGGTGTTGTAACTAGCTCTCTTATTTTTTTTGCTGTCTTTATACCAACGTTTGGAACTTTTGTTAATTCTTCTTCTTTTGCAGTAACTATCCTTTCTACAGTTTTGAAATGTCTTAATAAATTTCTGGCGGTAACAGTACCAACATTAGAGATTGCAGAGACTACGTATTCTTGCATTTCTTTCAAACTCTTCTTTGTCTTTCCATCATGCAATGCAGGTTTTCTGTTTTTTATCATTTGTTCTCTTTTAGCTATTAAAGCCAAGTATTCCGCTGTTTCTTCAGCATTTTTAGTTTGAATTATAGGTATTCCCAAATCAACAGCTATAGCTGATATTGCTCCTCTAAATGCTGACGAATTTATTTTCCTAATACTTTCACCTTCTATTATTAAAATTGGCCTACTATAAGCACTTTTTAACCTTATAAGTTGTGAAAATAAATTTCTATCTTTTTTTATTATAGATTCCACAAAATCGCTATCTGTTTTCCTCTCCACAGCTACTCTATCGCTTAAGATGTAATCTCCAACCGGTAGATTTTTTATTTCAACTTCTATGCCCATATCTAAAAGTTTCTTTGCTATTCCCGATTTAGATTCCCTTGAATCTATAAGCACTTTAACTCCAGAATACTTCTTATCTGATTTCTCATTTTTCTCTGAAAACCATTCTTTATTTTGAATTTTTTTCATAAGTTCATTTCTCAATTCGTATAGTTTTGAATACATGCTCCTCTCTTTCTTGGTACTTACCCAGTAGTATGCCTCATCCCTCGTCCCCTTAGTTATCAAAACTACAATTTTACCTTCCTTAGCCCTTCCAGTTCTACCCTTTCTCTGAATAGCCCTTATTTCTGATGGGACTGCCTCATAAAAAACGACTAAATCCGTGCTTGGTATATCCAATCCTTCCTCACCAACAGAGGTTGCAACGAGTACTTTTAATTCACCTTTTTTAAACCTTTCTAAAACTTCTATTTGCTCTTTTTGACTCATACCCCTTTTTTCTCCTCTCTTAGCTTGTCCAACAAATTTTTCAGCTTGAAAACCCTCTTCTTTTAATTTTTTAACTATTACTTCTGCTGTATCTCTAAAATTTGTGAAAACTATGACTCTTGACTCTGGGCTCTCTCCAAATTGTTCTCTAAGTATTTCTATGAGTTTTTTCAATTTTGGATGCTCAACGTTGCAAGAAGAAACTTTAATCAGAAGTTCTCTAAAAACAGGATCCTGAAATATGTTTTTCGCAGCTTTACTACCACCACGAGATTTACTTTCGTTTACCAATTTTTTCAGGTATTCCTTTAAAGCGTCCACACCTTCAATTTCTATAAGCTCCAATCCATGGTAAAGCTTAAGAACTTCAGCCAAAACCGATAAAACCTCATAAAGATTTTCATCTCCGCTTTCAGAAGCTTGAACTTGAAGTGCTTCTTGAAGATTTAGTAGATCTCTTTTTGATAAATTAGAAACGTTTATTCCAATTTTTTCAATTTTTTTCAATCTTCTCTCTATCATTTTATTTATCAATTCTCTTATTTCTTTCAATTCATTTGGCATTTCTACTTTTATCCACTGAATTTTTCTTTCATGGATGTAAGGTTTAACATCTTCATCGTTTTCTGTTCTGATTTCTATAGCTTCAATCCTAAGATTTTCAATAACTTCTTTTATTCTCTCAACATCACTCCCAGGACTTGCAGTTAAGCCTAAGACAAGAGGTTTTCTTGCCTGTTCAAAGTAAACTTTGGCTATGTACACGTAAGAGTATTCGCCCACTGCTCTATGAGCTTCATCAAATGTAACATGCACAACATCTTTCAAATCTATTCTACCAGCAATCAAATCGTTTTCAATTACTTGAGGAGTTGAAATTACAATTTTAGCTTGCTCCCACAATTCTTTTCTTTTTTCGGGCCTTATTTCACCACTTAAAGAAA
Organism: Archaeoglobaceae archaeon; assembly: GCA_026988525.1. Taxonomy (GTDB): domain Archaea; phylum Halobacteriota; class Archaeoglobi; order Archaeoglobales; family Archaeoglobaceae; genus WAPX01. Next base: position 67,578 of record JALSLC010000003.1, on the reverse strand, counting down.
CTATTTCTTCTTCATTCAATTTCATAGTTTTTCTAAAAAAGGAAGTGTGTTGTTCAACAAGTGGTTTAGTCGGTGCTAAAATTAGTGCTTTTCCACCTTCATTTAGTAAACGAGAAGCTATAACAAGTAAAGCTACAGTAGTTTTTCCCAATCCCGTTGGAAGGATTGCTAAGGTATTGTACATTAAAGCAGTAGCAGCTATGGATATTTGATATACTCTTCTTTCAACTGTTTTTTCTTTTATCAATGGATGAGTTATGTACTCCACAAATTAAAAACAGTTTTATCTGGTTTTAATATTTCTGTTAGTAACAAAAACTATTTATTTCATCAGTTAATAGTGAGTGTGATAATAATGAAAAATTTAGCACGAGTAACTACAGGGATTGAAAGATTAGATGAAGCATTGATGGGTGGAATAGTTACTCCAAGCTTGGTACTTTTAATAGGAGACATTGGAACTGGGAAATCAGTTATTTGTCAGCAGTTTATTTACAAACATGCATCTATTGGTACTAAATGTGTATATTTCTGCATAGATCATCAACCAGAGGAAATAATAGAAAATATGGAATCTCTTGAATGGAATGTCAAAGATTTAGTAAAAAAAGGAAAAATAAAATTTGTAAATTTCTTTTCAGATATACAAAGTTTTGATAGTTTGAAAGCAGATATTTTAATGGAGATCAGTAAATGTGAAAGGTTTGTTTTTGATTCTATTTCTTCAATAGCTTTTTTGTACAGTGAAAAAGAAGCGTACGATTTAATAAGAAAGATGAAAATTGAGTGCTGGAAAAAGAATAGAGTTGGGATCATAAATGCTGTTAGAGGTATGCACAGCAAAGCTTTTGAAATAGCAATTCAGCAGGTTTGTTGTAATGTTATATCTCTTGAAATGAGAAGTGATGGTAGATACTTAAGAATTCTTAAAACTTTAAAAACAGGGCATGTCACTGAAGAATTTGGAATAGACATTGAAAAATTAAAAGGAGTTAATTTACTTTAGCAATTTTTGAGATTGCACAATTTTGAAAATAATAATAGAATTTGTTTATTATACATGCAAAAAGATTTAAAACCTGATTTAAGTATTATACTATGGGCAAAGTTCTTTTAGTAATATTAGATGGGCTTGGTGATAGACCTATAAATGGAAAAACTCCTTTAAGTGAGGCAAAAACACCCAATCTAAATAAACTTGCAGAAATGGGTATAAACGGCATAATGGATACAATATCGCCCGGTATAAGGCCGGGAAGTGATACTGGGCATTTGTCACTTCTTGGATATGACCCATATAAATACTATACTGGTAGAGGGCCAATAGAGGCAGCTGGTGCTGGAATAGACGTTAAACCGGGAGACGTTGCTTTTAGGGTAAATTTTGGAACTGTAAAAGGAGAGGGAAAGAGTGTATTTGATAAAATCGTCGTTGATAGAAGAGCTGGAAGAATTAGCGAGACTGATCCTCTTGAAAAAGCTATAAACGAGAAAGTAAAACTTGATATAGATTTTATATTTAAGAGGGGTAGTGGTCATAGAGGTGCCTTTGTTCTAAGAGGTGAAAAACTGTCAGACAAAGTAGGAGATACTGATCCACACAAAACAGGTGTAAAAGTAAAGAAGTGCATTCCACTTGAAGATAGAGATGATGCTAAAAGAACAGCTGAAATAGTCAATTCATTTATGGAGCAGAGTCATAAAATTCTGGAAAATCATCCACTAAACAAAGAAAGAGAAAGAAAAGGTCTGCTAAAAGCAAACGTAACTTTACTAAGAGGGGCTGGTATGTGTCCGCATATACCTTCTTTTGAAGAAAAACATGGAATGAAGCTTGCAGTTATTGCCGGGACAACTCTAATAAAAGGTATTGGTAAGTTGTTGAAAGGTTACGTTCCAGATGTTGAAGGTGCAACTGGCAGTAAAAACACAAACCTTGAAAACAAGGTTAAAGAAGCTTTAAAAGCTATAAAAAGCTACGATTTTGTGCTTTTACATATCAAAGCAACTGATGAATTTAGCCATGACGGAGATTTTGAGGGCAAAAAAAAGTTCATAGAAAAAGTTGATAAAGCTATAGAGCCTATGCTCAACCTTGACTTTGGAGAAGTTTGCTTAATAATAACGGGGGATCACTCAACACCAATTAAAGTTAGAGACCATACAGGCGATCCTGTACCAGTCATAATCGTTCACGAAGGTGTTAGAGTAGATGATGTAAACGAATTTTCCGAGCTTAAAGCTTGGAAAGGCGGATTGTGCAGAATAAGAGGTATGGATCTATTTAGAATATCACTTGACCTCGTTAATAAAATGGAAAAGTTTGGAGCTTAATTAAAAAAACTTACATAATATGGCTCGGACTTAACAACAAAACTATAATCAACGTTACTAAACCCGCTAAAACGAGTCTTAAACCCGAAATAACAATGTTAGTCTTGGATATTCTACCCATAAATGCTCCAATTACAAACAGTTGGATTAGTCCAACAGATATTGAAACCGGGAATGCATCATTTAATGGGAGAAAAATGTAAAAAGATAGTGGAATTAAAGATGCTATAACTGGAGAAATTGCATGGACAATCGAACTAACAAGTATAGCAAATCTGTGAGCTCTTTCAACAATACCTCCCACATCTCTAAGCATCGCTCTATTTTTTTCTATTTTCTTAGCAACTTGTTCAACTCTTTCAGCCTCATAAGCACCCCATCCACTGGATATTCCAAGAGCTATAGCAGTAGCTACACCAGCTGAAATAATTACTTCAGCACTCACCTTATTACTTAAGTAAGCACCCATAATTAAACCAAGAATTGTTAAAGCTCCATCAAAGTATCCTATTATAAAATATCTCCTTGCTATGGGTACTAAATCTGTCATACTGCTGTAAAGTTTGTATAGCTCTACCCTCTCTTTAATAGACATACTAAGATAACTTCTTTACCATGTATTCAAAATCTTTTGCGTACCCAAGTTTTCTGTAGTAGGGTCTTACTCCAACACCGCTTATAACTGCTATTTTGTCGTACTTCTCCTTAGCAATTTCCTCAGCCGTGCCAAGAAGTTTCTCACCAAACCCTCTATGCTGAGCCGATTTTCCATATCCGCCTATTGGTAAAGCGGTTCCATAAACGTGTAACTCTCTAACTAAGGCACAGTCAGTTAATGTGAATGGTTTATACGGAAACCTAAGTCTAATAAATCCCACTAAGGCATCTATACTTTCAACTTCGCAAGATATGAAGTACTCTATACCTCTTGACGCTCTGTATTTCTCTATTTTTAATTCAGCTTCATTAAGCAATTCATCAATTTTCAATTTTTTCCCTTCTCTTTCAAGTTCTGCAAGTCTGTGGCCTATTTCTCTACACCTTATGCATTTGCAACTATATCCAAGTTCTCTTAACTTTTCTCTAACTAACTGCCTGATATTTCCCTTGTCCAATCCTATAGCTGCTCCAACAGGTATATCTCTTTGAACTCTCTGGATTCTCACATACTTTGGAATGTATCTCTTAGCTTTCGCAATGACTTCTACTGCCTCCTCAGTAGTGTATGGCTTGTATAAACCTTTTTCATACAACTCGTATAGTTTCGTGCCTTTAACAACTAAAACAGGATATATTTTTAAGTAATCCGGTTTAAACCTATCGTCTTCAAAGATTAATTTAAAAGTTTTCAAATCTCTTTCAGGATTTTTCTTTAAGGTCTTATCAGGTAACCCAGGCATAATATGGTAACCTACTTTAAATCCAGAATCCTTTAATAATTCTGTAGCTTTTACTATTTCTTTTACACTATGCCCTCTCTCAATAGTATCAAGTACATCATCAAAAACGCTTTGCACACCAAGTTCAACCTTAGTGGCACCGTAACCAAGCATCTCTAATATATGCTCTTCCATTGAATAATCCGGTCTTGTCTCTATTGTTAATCCAATACACCTCGCTTTTGCACTTTCATTTTTTATTTTTTCTCTCTCAAGGTCATCCTTTGTAGGGTTTTTTATTTCACTTTTAATTTCTGGAAAATCATTCATAGCTTTAAAAATATTGGTTATAAAGTAATCTTTGTAAGCTTTATCTCTTGCAGGGAAAGTACCTCCCATAACTATGATTTCAACTTTATCGATTGTATGCCCAATTTCTTCTAATTCCTTTAATCTATGGATTACTTGCCTATATGGATTAAAGTTATGTTGCTTTCCCCTCTGTGCTGCTGGTTCTAAACCTACGTAAGATTGAGGAGTATTAAATTCAACACCACCTGGACACATTAGACATTTACCATGAGGACACCTTGCGGGAGATGTCATTACACTTACAACTGAAACTCCTGAAATCGTTCTTACAGGCTTTAACCTTAATATCTCTCTTAAAAATTCGTACTTTTCATCTCTGCCAAATTCTCTTTCATAAGCTTTCAAAAGCTCAGCGTCTCCGGGAATCTTACTTAGCCTATACTTTTTACTAACTTCTTTTTTTATTTTTGCAACTTCTTCTTTACTTAATTTCCTATTGAAGCTTAAAATTCTTATAGCTGCTTCGAGTTCGGCAGACATAACATCAAAGTTTTTCATTTCTTAAATCAATTATCTGATTTAACTCAGGCCCAGTGGATATTAACGTTACTGGAACTCTTACATCTTCTTCCACCTTCTCAATGAACTCTTTTGCTTTTGGTGTAAGTTTTTCCCATTCTGTAACACCGTAACACTCTTTATCAAGCTTATCTATTCCAGTTAAGGCTACTTGGGTTGCTCCATTAACCATAGCAGAGTATCTTGCCAATTCACTATCCCAATATCCAATTCTCCTCCTTCTACCAGTAACTGTACCATACTCAATTATTCCAAGTTTTTCAGCTTCTTCCTGAGGCATTTCAGTGGGAAATGGGCCAGCACCAACTCTCGTAGGGAAAGTTTTGAATACAACAATCACATCATCTACCTTAGTTGGGCCTATACCAACATCCGAAGCTATGGCAGACGCTGTTGTGTCCTTAGAAGTTACGTAAGGATAAGTACCATAATACAAGCTTAGAGCAAATCCCTGACTACCTTCAACAAGAACGAATTCTCCCCTATCCACAGCATCATTTATTTCAAGAGGTACATCTGTAAGAAATTCTGCTAATTCTTCAATATCTTTTGCTTGTTTTGCGACTCTCATTACTCTATCTCTATTAGCAGGACCACAACCAGTACCAGTAGATCCAATTTTTCCTTTTAAATGTTCACTAGATTTATCTTCTTCTATGTGTTTTGGTTCTATTATTGCACATCTATAATCAACTTTAGCTCTGTCTCTAACATTTAACAGTTCTACTTCTTTTAAAAATACTTCCGGATTTACTAAGACACCTGCCCCAATAAGCAACTTTGCTTCTGGATAAACAAAGCCGGAGGGTATCATTCTTACACCAAACTTTTTTCCTTCTACTTCCACGGTATGTCCTGCATTTGGACCTACACCACCCCTTGTTATTATTACTGGCTTATCAGAGTACGCTATATGTGCAATTATTTTTCCTTTACCTTCATCACCCCAAAATCCACCAACAACTATTGTAGCAGTCATGTTTAAATACACAAATTTAAGAAATTTTAACTTTGCCGGTTTTGTTTGACAACATTTATAATTCAGCTATACTATTCAATTTTTGTGAGATTACTAACTATAGGTTCAGGAATTAGGGGGAGTCAAATAGCAGATTACATCGCAAAAAACAGTGTTAAAGTAAACAAAATAAAGCTCTTTAAATGTTACGCAGTGGCAAGAGATTTAGAGACTTTAAAGTCTCTAAGAGGTATCCCAGAGCAAGATAGATTTCATTTAGCAGTTCCACAATCCAAAGCAGATGTAGGAGGGGTCATCAACTCAATTATGGAAAGACCAGAAATATTTGAAGGCTGTTTAATCGTAAGTTCCTTGGATGAAGATTTTAGCTATTTTCTTGGAATGGAAATAGCAGAAAAAGTAAGAGAATCAATGGAAGACCCAATAATTGGTTTAACTACTCTAACAATAGGTGGTGAAATCGCAGAACTTAGAAGAAGAATCAAAGAATTTAGAAAGAAAGTGGATATTTTAATCTTGTTTCAAGAGATGAGCGGGGTTGAAGAAAAAATAGTAAGGTCAATGAATTTAATATCCTTAGTGGGAGAGATAGATCTAAAAAAAGGAAAAACAGGGGAAGTTGTTGTAGATACTTCAGATGTTTTCAACGCTATGATGAAACCGGGTGTAGCTGCAATAGGCTGTGCTAGTATTAAGCTACCGCATCCACTTATTAGAAGGTTATTTATGAAAAAAGACTATCAAATAAAGGGTGTAAGAGCTCAAAGAATGGTTGATTTGCTTAAAAAAGCTCACAAAAACTTGAGTATTGGAATTGATGAAAAATCGGCTAAAAGTGCCCTTTTCGTGTTTTCTGGAGATCCAGAAGAGATCACAATGGATGGTGTTTTTGCATGCATTTCGATATTAGAAAGTTTATCCTCAGAAATTGAAGTTAGATATGGTGATTATCCATGCAAAACAAGAGAGCTCTCCGTAGCTTTACTTTATGCTGGAGTAACTAAGTTAAAACTTTAAAAAAAATTAAAATTCAACGAAAACCACTGCTTTTTTAGTATTAGTTTCTATCTCCAACACATTTACTATCTTCCCACTAACGAGTTTTTCTGTAACTGCTTTAAACCACTCAGGCTTAAGCTCGATTTTTACACCATCGACATCTATAACAGTGCCAACCCTTAGTAGTTTTCTCTTTTCATCTTCACTCATCTCATTAATAATCTTTACAATTTTTTTAACTTTATCTCTAAACATAGGTCCAAGAATGCTGAAATCAGGTTTAATTTCTTTTATCCTTTCTTCTATTTCTGGCATTTCGTCCAAAATTTCAACCTTAGTATTCAAAGATCCTTCAATATCCCTTGTATCTAACTCAGATGTAGAATATATTTTCACAAGTTTTAAAGGTGCGTTTAAGGCGAGACCTTTTTCATGCTTCAATCTTCTAACTCCTGCAATTATCTCTTTCATTAATTCTCCATTTTCTTCAGCTTCCCTATCAACATATTTTGCGTAATCTTCTGGTTCTGGATAGTTTGAAAGGTGTACACTTCCATTTGAGAACAATACACTCCAGCATTCCTCAGCTAAAAACGGCGTTATTGGGGCTAACAGTCTTATCAATGTGTTCGCAACTTTATACAGAACGAATTTTGCAGCCTCTTTTTCTTCTTTATTTCCAGAGTAGAGTCTATTCTTGACGATTTCAAGGTAGTTATCAGCATACTCATACCAAGCAAATTTTCTAATTGACTTTAAAGCTTCATCAAATCTATAGCTATCCATAGCTTTGTTTACGAATTCTACAAGCTTAGCCAATTTTGATAAAATCCACTTATCTGCAAGCCTTAAATTTAATTCTTCTGGTTTTTCATCCTTTATGTGAGAATAAGTAAATCTAATAATACTCCAGAATTTTTGTTGAAAACGGGATGCTGCTATTATCTCTTTCCAAGTAAATATAACGTCACTACCTATAACTCCTGTTGCAGCCCACTGTCTTAGAGCATCAGCACCGTATTTCTCAATAACTTCGTCCGGTTGTATTATATTACCCAGACTCTTACTCATTTTTCTTCCATCTTCTCCAAGCACCATTCCGTTTATTACTATCTCCTTCCAAGGAATTCTATCTACGAGAGCGGTAGATCTAACTATTGTGTAAAAAGCCCAAGTCCTTATTATATCATGCCCCTGCGGTCTCAAGCTAACTGGATAGTCAAATTCTTTCCACTCGTAAGGCCAACCTGTTATGGCTAATGGCGTTATCGAGGAGTCCATCCACGTATCTAAAACATCTTTTTCACCGTAAAATTCAGTAGAGCCACATTTTGGACAGGGCTTCTTTGGTTTATCTTTTGTTGGATCTACAGGTAACCAATCTTCCTCAGCAACCAATACACTTCCACAATTACTACAATACCAAACGGGTATTGGAGTTGCAAAGATTCTCTGTCTGCTTATAACCCAATCCCACTCCATACCTTCTACCCAACTTTCAAGTCTCGATAACATGTGCTCTGGTACCCACTTTATTTCTTTTGCAGCTTTTAGTGCTTTTTCTTTATTTATTTTAACGAACCACTGCTCTTCAGCAACAATTTCAACAGGTGTTTTACATCTCCAGCAAACACCAACATTTTGTTCCACAGTTTCCTGCTTAATTAATCTACCTTCCTCGGCAAGATCTCTAATTATAGCTTCTCTTGCTTCCCTAACACTCATTCCAGCATATTTACCAGCTTTTTCATTTAATCTTCCATTTCTATCTAAGATAATTCTTAATTCAAGTTTATGCTTCTTCCACCACTTTACATCCTGCCTATCACCAAAAGTACATATCATAACAGCTCCAGTACCGTAGTTTGGATCAACGTCCTCATCTTCTATTACTTCAACTTCATAATCAGTTAGAGGCACTTTAACTTTCATACCAACTTTGTCTTTAAATCTGCTATCTTTTGGATTTACTGCTATTGCTACACAAGCAGGTATGAGTTCAGGCCTTGTTGTCGCTATAACTATTGTATTATCTCCATCACCAAACCTAACGTAGTTAAGCTTAGTAACACCCTTTCTATACTCAATCTCTGCAAGAGCTATAGTTGTTTCACATCTCGGACATACTATTACAGGATGATATCCTCTATATATCAACCCCTTATTGTACATTCTTACAAAAGAAATTTGGGTTTTTTTGTAGTATTCGGGATACATTGTTATATATTCTTTGCTCCAATCTATAGAAAACGCCAATCTTTTCATAGTGTTTCTCATTTTTTCTATGTTCTCCTCAGTAAATTTAACGCATAGTTTTCTAAATTCTTCCCTATCTACATCGTTCTTTTTTATTCCATGTATCTCCTCCACTTTTACTTCAGTAGGTAAACCATGACAGTCCCAACCTTGAGGAAACATAACTTCGTATCCTTTCATTCTCTTATATCTTGCAATAAAATCAATATAACACCAATTTAATGTATTTCCAATATGAAAAGAACCAGTAGGGTAAGGTGGTGGAGTATCTATTATAAAGTGAGGTTTTTTTGAATTCCAATCAAAATAGTACATTTCTTCATTCCACTCTTTTACCCATTTTTCTTCTACTTCCCTGGCAACGTATTCTTTTTTGAGAGAGTTATCTTTACCCACCATGAAAGCTCGTAATCATATATAGGATTAAAATGTTTTTTATCGTAGGGCAAGGTTTAAATGCAACGAACTAAAATAATTCCACAAGGGCCCGTGGCTTAGCATGGATAAAGCACCGGCCTTCTAAGCCGGGGATCGCGGGTTCAAATCCCGCCGGGTCCGCTTTTTGAATTTTATAAAATCAAATAAAAAATTGAAAGGTAACTTTCATTAAATGATTTTGTGCGTTTTAAACCATGGCAATAGTTTCCTTGGTGGTGGAACTAAAAGATAAGCCGGGTCAACTTGCAAAAGTAATAGAGCCTGTATCTAAGTACAAAGGAAATATAATAAGCATAGTTCACAGAAGAGAAGAAATTTCTGAAGGAAAAGTACCTGTAGAAATATCAATAGAGATAGACGAAAAAAATGTGAAAAAACTCTTAGAAAACATAAAATCCAAGGGAATTACAATAAAAAGGTTCAATGAGTCAAGACTTACATCCACAACATCTGTTGTTTTAATTGGACATATTATCCACACAGATTTATCAAGTACGATAGATGCTGTAGATAAAACAGGTTTTGCAGAAGTTGTAGAAATGCATATATCTATGCCATGCTTAAATAAACCATCTACAGCGATGGTCACAATTTCGGCTATTGGAGATGAAGAATTAAAAAAAGCCATGGAAAATCTGAAAGCTGTTTGCAAGAAAAAAGGGATAATAATGATAGAACCACTCGAACCTGAGTGATGTATATGATAAAGTTAGCAATATTCGGATTTGGAGCTGTTGGAAGAGGCGTTGCAAAGATACTCATTGATAAAGAAAGAATAAGAAGATTGATTGGGGAGTACACAGTCGTTGCTATTGCAGATTCAAAAGGAGCAATAATTTCAGATTCAATTGACCTTAAAAAGGCTTTAGAAATAAAAAATAAAGAGGGTTCACTACCAGAAAGGCTAACTGTAGATGAAATAATAGATAGTGTTGATTTTGATGTAGCCTTAGAATTGACACCCACTAACATAAAAACGGGAGAACCGGGTTTAACACACATAAAAAAGTGTTTGAAAAAAGGATGCCACGTAGTCACTTCCAACAAAGGCCCCTTAGTTGTTGCTTACAAAGAATTGATGAAATTGGCTGAAAAAAACAACGTTAAGCTAATGTTTGAGGCGACTGTTGGAGGGGCTATGCCTGTTATAAAACTAATAAAAAGAGATCTTGCTGGAAACAACATAATTTCAATAAAAGGCATTTTAAATGGAACATGTAATTACATACTATCAAAAATGGAGAAAGAGAAACTGCCCTACGATGTAGTCCTCTCAGAGGCGAAAGAATTGGGAATTGCAGAAGCAAATGAGAGTTACGATGTTGAGGGTATTGACTCAGCAGCCAAGCTGGTTATTCTTGCAAACGCTTTAATGAATATGGACGTCAAATTTGATGATGTTGAAATCGTTGGTATAACTAAAATAACACCTGAAGCTTTTGAAATAGCAATGGAGAAAGGATATACCATTAGACTAATAGCTGAAGTCAATGAGCAAACTTTAAAAGTTGGCCCAAGGCTTGTTTCTCTGAATAATCCTCTATGCATCCATGGAACTCTAAATGCAGTCCTAATAAAAACTGATTTGGCTAAGGAAGTTTTCGTGATTGGGAGAGGTGCTGGAAGTATTGAGACTGCAAGTGCTGTTATTTCTGATTTAGCAGAGATATACTCTTGCGAGGTGAATAAATGATTATAATAGAAGAGATACACATCTTAAAAATCATTATTGCCCTACTTTTTCTAATTGAGGCGAGTAGAAGAGATTTAAAAGAGAGGCTAATATCCAACAAGCTATGGGTGTATATGGTCGCTATTTTTATTCCTCTAAATATAATTGAATATGTAATAAAACCATTCAACTTAATATTTGCTATAGCTCAATTTCTGTTCGTTTCTATATTTAGCTATGCTGTTTACTGGCTTGGCCTATATGGGGGTGCAGATGCAAAGGCTTTGATGAGTTTGGCTTTTGCTTTTCCAACTTACCCAAAGTTCTACATGTTTCCCATTTTAAGTACTGGTTTAGGAATTTTTGCTTTTTCAACACTCGCAAATTCTGTAATAGTTGCACCAGCCTTAGTGCTAATAATTTTGATTAAGAACGTTTTGAATAGAGATTTAGAATTTCCATACTGTCTAATAGGATATAAAAAAGACATAGATGAAATCAAATTTCACAACCTACTTGAGAGAGTTGAAAATGGGAAAATAGTCAGAGGGTTAAGAGGTATAGAAGCTGAAGAAGAAGAAATAGAAAAATTAAAGAAAAAAGGTGTAAAAAAAGTTTGGGTTACTCCAGCTTTGCCTTTTATATGTTTTATAACTGCAGGATTTATTGTAGCAGTGTTTGTAGGAGACATTATGTACTATTTTATAAGTTTATTTTAATTTATTTTTGATGAGTTCGCGAGTAAAATGAATCTTGATTGTTAAATATTATATTTTCAGGATTAATGTTATTATTCACTAAATTGAGTATATATCTAAAAATTTAGTTCAAAAGATTTAGAAATTTAGCAAAACTCCATTTTACTGGGACTGTTGGACATAAAAGAGTTCCAAAGGAATTCCTGATTAATTCAAAAATCCCTATCCCCTTCCGCAACGGCAAGCCAGACCTTGAAAAACAAAAAGAAATAGCAAACTACCTTGACAGCGTTTATGAGAAAATCAAAGCACTAAAAGAAAAAATTCAGAATCAAATAACTCAGCTTGAGGAGATGAAGGAAAGTATTTTGGACGAGGTGTTTAATCATGGAAGAGTTAAATAACTTTATAGATATAGAGAGCTTAGAAAGAAGAAGTTCTGGAATTTTATATATTAACATTTATCCCGTTGCTCAATATCCTAAGAAAATAAAAGTTTCAAAAAAGTCCTACGATGAAAGCTTCTCGCCGGGCAGATGGAGAAAAAGAATGGGAAACACTTTATTATTATTGGAAATAATGTAGGAGGGCATTTTGAAGAAATAGATATTGGTAACCCCTTATTTGGTATGATTTTCAGAAAATATCCTCTTGATTTGATTTCCGAGAACATAAAAGGCAGTTAAAAGAACTAAAATCAACCCTAAGGATCGTTAAGGAGATTTCCGAAAGTTATGATTACTCCGATAAAATAAAAAACCTTACCTAACTAAATATCAAATATATAAAAAACGATACAAAAACACTACCTCAAAAACTTTTCAACATAAAAATTAACTATTTCCTTTGCAACATCCTCTTTCCTTCCTTCAATCCATTTTTTATAGCCCTCAGTAACTATTACCACCCTAGTATCCTCAGTTCCCATTCCTCTCAACTCAACATCGTTTGCTACCACCATCTCAAGTTTATCAGATATTGCTTTATCCAGAGCTATCTTTTCTAAATCTTCATCTTTTATCCCAGTTTCAGCTTTAAAACCAATAATATGCCCAGAGTACACCTTTCTTACTTCGTGTATTATCTTTGGTGCTGATTTCAGTTTTAAACATATTTCATTACATGTTTTTATTTTTTTATCAAATTTTTCAACTATAAAATCTGAAGGGGCTGCAGCTGAAACAAATAAATCACAGTCCTTCACTTCCCTAAGGCAGTGTTCAAGCATATCCATAACACTAACAACTTCTATTTCTCTAAAGCCTTCGAGCCTATATCCTGAAGGTTTAGAAGTTATTAAAACAACTTCTGCTTTCCTTCTCCAAAACTCCAAAGCTAACATTAGTCCCATTCTCCCAGAACTTCTGTTACTGATAAACCTTATTGGATCTATATACTCATAAGTTGGTCCTGCTGTTACTACTACTTTTTTTCCATTGAATTCATTAGAAGATACTGCTCTTTCAGCGTACAAACATATTTCATCTATACTTGCCAATTTTGCTTTATTTTCTTCAATCTTAGGATAAACGATGCAAATTCCAATTTCTTTAAGTTTTCTAATGTTTCTCTGAACAAATTCGTTTTTGTACATTCCAAGGTGCATTGCTGGAGCCAATATTACTTTTTTTCCAGACCCAATTGCAGTTAAAACAGTTAAAGTAACTGGGGTGTCTGCTATACCGTTAGCAATTTTAGAAATCGTATTAGCAGTTGCAGGAGCGATTATAACTAAATCACACCAGCCATTAATTCCCGCAATTTCAACGTGATTGTTGCATAAATCTGATATAAATTCAAGAGCTTTTATACCAATTATTTCGGTTGCTTTTTCACTTACAACTGTTTTCACTTCAAAACCTCTTCTTTTCAACTCTCTTATAAGTTTTACACATTCTACCGCTGCAAGACTTCCTGTGATGCACAAAACTGCCTTCATTCATCACCCTCCAACAACCAACTTCTACTTAACTCAGCAGTTTTTTCGTTCAAAACCCTATTAATTGCTAATTTATAACTACTCCATTCAGGAGTGCAATTTATTGACTTAACTTTAACTTCTATTAATTTTTCTGGGCAAACATACATGCAAGCTCTACAAAAGCGACATAACTCTGTTTTTAGTTTTAACTTTCCCTCCTCTACATACCATGCTTTACTTTTACATATATTTATACACATTCTACAACTTTCCCAATCACAGTATTTTTCCAATCTTCTCCAATTAACTTTTATTTCTCCTTCAATACTTTTATGCACTTTTACACCATCGTAAGGGCATGAAATTTCACATAATCCACATTCTATACAATTTTCTATCTCTATATCTACAACTTTTTTAATACCTACTTTTTCAACCTTATACTCGCTTACAACTTCTATAGCCTTGTTAGGGCAAACTTCCTCACATAAACCACAATAATCGCATCTATCTTCATTAAAAAGAATGTTCACTATTCCTTCATCTACAACTGCTACAAGAGCATCACAAAAAAGTGTGCATCTACCACATTTCTTACACTTCTCTAAATCTATTCTTAGAGTGCCATTTTTTCCAAATTCTCTTTCATGGATGTCGTCTATTTTAAGTATGGGCTTTATTTTCACTGCGTTTGCTGGACAAATTGTATAACAAACAGCACAACCAGCACAACTTTCTAACTTTTCAGCTCCCTTATATACAACAAATGGTTCTTTTTTTACCCCATCTATCCTAAACTCTATTGCCCTATCAGGGCATAAACTACTACATATTCCACAAAAACAGCAGATTGTATGATCTATCAATATAAAAGGCTGTTCACTGTAACTTGATATTGCGTTTACTGGACAAGCATAAACACAAAATCTACAACCACTACATTTATTTGAATAATAAACTATTTCTCTCGACTCTTTTTTTCTTTCACCCTCCAATGACCAAAAAATATTCTGTTTGAAAATAAAATTGGAATCCGAAACATCTGCTATTTTTTCTATTTCCTCTATCATTTATATCACTCTAATTTAGCTATTAACTATTTTCACAAACTCTTCAATCTCTTTAACTATCTTTTCCGCTTCATTTGCAGAACACCATATACCTTTAAGCCTGAACCCTTCTTTACCCAAGTTACTTCTAAGCTTTTCCAGTCTTTCCTTAGCATATTCATTTACACCAAAATGACATTCCCCAATTCTACATCCAGCTAATACAACGCCCTTGGACTTTTTCATAGCCTCAACAATCATTTTTGAAGAAACTCTAACAGAGCATGGAATCCTTATAACTCTAACACACTCATTATACTTAAGCCTAAGAGCTCCAGCTAAATCGAGAGCTGAATAGGCACAGTAATTACAAGCAAACACAATTACTTTTCCGGGAGATACCGCAGATATTTCAGCAAACAACTCCTCATTAGAATAGAAGCCCTGATCTATTGCATTATTTGGGCATAAGGATACACATAAACCACACATTCTGCACGCTTCTTTCACAATTTCAGCTTTATCAGACACTTTTATAGCATTAGAGGGACAAGCTCTCTCACAAACTTTACAGCCAACACACAATTCAGGTAATACAAAAGCATTGTAGGGTTCTAACTCTGCACATTCCATAAACTCAAAAACTTTTGCTGCTGCTAAGCCTGCAGAATTTATACTGTCTCTTATATCCTTTGGACCTGATGCACATCCAGCCACAAATATACCGGGACTTAAGCTTTCAACTGGCTTAAGCTTTGGATGTACAACTTCAACAAACTCACCATCAACACCCATCATTCCAACCGCAAGAACTACTAAGTCAAACTCTTCTTTTAAAACCCTTCCCAACAAAGTATCTTCATACTTCAAAACAACTCTATCTTTTACTTCTTCAACAACAGGTTTAGCTCTGATAAATTTTACACCAATTTCCATTGCTTTTCTATAGTATTCTTCATAACCACAAGCTCTTATGTCAGTGTAAAAGATGGTTACATTAGCATTGTACCTCCTTTTAAGAATTACAGCATTTTTTATACTCGCCATACAACAAACTACAGAGCAATGTTTGTTTGTTGAAAGGTCTCTACTACCCACACACTGAATAAAAGCAACTTTTGGACTGTTTTTGAATAAATCTTCAAATTTAATTTTTGAGGATGGTGAAAGTAACCTCTCCAACTCGAGTAAAGTAATTACACCTTTCTCACCAAATCTAAATTCAGGTTTTAACTTGGGATTAAAAAGACTGTAACCTGTAGCAATAACTATAGCTCCAACGTCCAATTCAAAAAATTCTGGTTTTTGTGAAAAATCTATAGCTTTGGGTTCACAGGCTTTAATACACATGTCACATCTGATGCAACTCTCACTATCTATCTTAGCGTAAAGAGGTGTTGATTGAGGGAATGGCAAATATATTGCTTTTCTAAATGTTCCAAGAAATTCATCGTAAACTGTTATCGGGCAAATAGAAGAGCAATCTTCTATACAACCCTTACATTCTTCATTTACATACCTCGGATTCACCTTTATTTTAACTTTAAAATTTCCAGCATATCCGCTTATAGATGTAACTTCCGAATTAGTATAAACACTTATTTTCTCGTTTTCCCAAACTTCACTCATTTTTGGGGAAAGAACACAAATAGAACAATCGTTGTTCGGGAATATCTCATTTAGTAGAGCCATATGTCCCCCTATGCTTGGTTGTTTTTCAACTAAAACAACGTCTATCCCAGAATTAGCAAGTAAGAGCGAAGTTTCTATTCCAGCAACACCTCCTCCAATTACCAACACTTTTCTCTTAACTCTGAGTTTACTTTTTTTCAAATTCTTTGACTTTCTAACTCTGTTGATAGCCATTAATGTGAGTTCTTCAGCTTTTTCCTGAGTTTCTTTGTTTTTATCGTGAACCCACGTACATTGCTCTCTTATATTAGCCATAACAACTCTATATGGATTTAATCCTGATTTTTCTGCTAACTTTCTAAAAGTACTTTCGTGGAGTTTTGGTGTGCAAGCTGCAATTACAATTGCATCGAGTTTTTCTTCTTTAATTTTTTTAGCTATTTCGTCCTGTCCAGCTTTAGAACAGGCGTAATCTAATACTTCAGAGAAACAACCTTCATTTCTTGCAACTTCAGCTATCTTTTCAACATCGACAACTCCAGCAATGTTAACACCGCATTTGCAAACAAATACGCCTATTTTCACAAACAGAACTTAGAATGCAAGTTTTATAACGTTTATTCCTTACAAACCTATTCATACCTAAGAGCCTCAAGTGGTTCGAGTTTGCTCGCTTTCCATGCTGGATAAAAACCACTGATGAGTGTCGTGAGTAGGCCAAAGAACATACCTTCTAACATGTAAAATACTGTATTCAAGCTAAAAAGATATTTGATTGAGTGAAGTATTGCCATATCTACTGCGTATCCACCCAACAAACTTAAAACAGCCCCGATAACACTACCTATTAATCCAAGAATTAAAGCTTCAAGTAAAAACAGCTTAAGAATTGTAGTTCTGTAAGCACCTATGGCCATCATAACTCCTATTTCTTTCGTTCTCTCCATAGTTGACATAAGCATAATGTTTAATATACTTACACCAGCAACTAATAGAGATACACCAGCTATAGCCATTAAAAAGTTTGAAACAAAATTAAATGTTTTGTTTATCTGATCAATTATAATTTTCAGCTCAAATACATCTACTTTTTTCTCCCTCGAATTTATCGTTTTATCTACAGATTCTTTGAAAAGTTGAACATCTTTCAAGCTTTTAACCCACACAATTATAAAACTATAACCTTTCAAATTGAAAATTCTATCAAAATCCCTTAATGATACAATAATTGCATTGTTTGGGTTTACATCAAATCTTGCTCCCGCCTCCTTTAAAATACCTGAAACTCTAAATACATGGCCATTTATATCTAACTTACTGCCCACTCTAAGATTTAATCTATCAGCAAGGTTGTATCCTACAATACAGCTACCCAAAAGCCTAAAACTCCCACTTTTAAGATTAAACATCTTTTTTACTGAATTTTCATCCATCCCGTAAACTGTCGTTCCAAATACCGTATTTTTATATTTGACTGTAGTAAAAGTAGATTTTACAAACGCATAATCTTTAACGTATGGCAATCTAACAATCCTCTCTGCTGTTCTTTTATCTATGTATGTTATTCCAGATGTAGTTGCTATACCATGCCTCACATGTGCTGAATAAGCGGGATATACTAAGACTTCGTCAGTTATATTCTGAAAATTTGACAGAACTGTTGCCTTTAAATTAGCCCCAAATATGCCGATAGATGCCACAGCCATAACACCAATAATTATTCCTACAATAGCAAGAGAAGTTCTAATTCCGTTTCTTTTCAAATTTCTAAATGCCATTTGTATGTACATTAAGACACCTCAACTATCTTCCCATCTCTGATTTTCACAACTCTATCAGCATAGTTAGATATATCTGGGTCGTGTGTTACAAGAACGACTGTAACACCCCTCTCATTTTGCTCTTTTATTAAGTCCATAACTACTTTACCACTCTTGGTGTCTAAGTTTCCAGTAGGCTCATCGCAGAGCAAAATTGAAGGGTTATTAGCTAAAGCTCTTGCTATAGCAACTCTCTGTTGCATTCCCCCACTCAATTCAGAAGGTTTCCTATTAGCAGCTTTTTCTATACCCATTATCCTTAAAAGTTCCATTGCTCTCTTTTCTCTCTTTTTCTTCGGTACCCCTTTTAGCAACATCGGTAATTCTACATTTTCAAAAGCTGTTAAAGTTGGAATTAAGTAATATTGCTGAAAGATGAAGCCAAGTTTATCTCTTCTTATTTCCGTTAATTCTCTCTCCCCCAGCTTACTGACATCTATACCTTCTATTAACACTCTACCAGATGTTGGCTTATCAAGACAGCCCATGAGGCTTAAAAGTGTTGTTTTTCCACTACCACTCGCACCCATTATGCAAAGAAATTCGCCTTTTTTAACTTTCAAGCTAATACCATTCACTGCATAAACGTATTCATCCCCAACTCTGTAAACTTTTTTAACGTCCTCAACTTCTATTGCATACATATTACTCATCATTTTTTCTATTTCTTCTCCACAAACCTAATAATGCTAAAACGATTATGAATATCGATCCAACAACCGCTACGAGAATTGCAGAATTTCCTGTTTTTTTAGTTACTACAGGTTTCTCTTTAAATTGAACTTTTTTACTTATTGTAAAAATTTGACCTAAGCTGTTTTGCCAAGTAACTTTTAGATTAGAGAGGTTACTTACAACAATATCAAAAGTGTCGTAATCTGAAGGATCAATAGTCCCTATGAAGTAAGATTTGTTTCCAGCCATAACAGTAACTCCGTAAACTTTACTCCAGCCGTTGTTACTAACATCACCAGTTATTTCTATGCCATTCAAATTCCTTTCTATGGAAAGATCACTTATCCTTACAGTTTTTTCTGGTAAAATGTTAACAGAATAGTTTCTGTACAATACATATTTGTTTCCGAAGGAATCCAAGTATTGTAGGGTCACATGTATTTCTTCTCTTCCTTTTTTGTAGGCAGGGCAATTAACTACAATACTGCTTGAGTCATTTGGTTTAATAGAGGGTATTTTCACGTTTTTACTAAAATTACCAGTTACAACAGATATATTTACAGAGTAAACTGTATCATCCCTGAGATTTGACACTTCTAAATTCAGAGGAATTACATCACAAAGCATATAGTAACTATGAGGTGTAGAAATGTTCAAAACGATGCCCTTACTATTTTTATAAGCTGGATGTATTGTTTGAATGTAACTGTGATAGTTTTCAGCAATACCGTTGTAAAACTCTATTTTAAATTTGAGTGTTTCCGGTTTTTTTGGATAGAATTCAAAAACACCCTTACCATTATCAACAGCAATAACAGATGGGTATGCTTTAAAAAGTGGCTTTACAATTATATCCTTTGCATCTACAATACTATAAACGGTAAAATGTACAAAATTAACTTCATTTAAAGTTATTGGACTCGTTATAATGATCTTTGGCATACTATTAACAACGTTCAAGTTAAGAGTTTTAACGAGCGTACCATTATCTGTGAAAATGTAAATTTTTACAGTGTATATGCCGGGGGATTGCACTTTTAATGTGAAAGGTAGTGAGTACTCACTATCCGCAGGTAAAGTCCCTATTCCCGAAACATCCTTTGGAGAAACTTTAAGTTGCGTCATAAAAGATATTCCAGTAATTTTCTCAGGAGTAGTAGTTTTAACAGTCAAAACACCTCTAACATAATCCCCCGGTAAAGGAGTTGTAGGAGTGTATGTAACTGTAGCTGTTAATTGAGCTTTTACAGGAGATAAGAGGAGTATCACAATTAAAATTAATAAAGCTAAAGTTGTTTGTTTCATGAATTTTTCAAAAAATTTTAGTTTAATAAATTTTCTGGTGTAGATGTAGAAAATATTTAACAATTAACAAATTTAGAGCCATTCGATCCAATATCTAAATAAAGAGATGCCACTACTCCACGTGTAAAGAAGGACAAGTTTATTGGACCTTTTCCCTTCAACAGTTTTTCTATAAATTAATCCATCAAATTCTTCTTTTACATCTTCTACATCTAAATATTTTTCAAATTCCTCAGACTTTGCAAATCTAAAATAATAGCATCCTCCCTCCAGAACTTCAATCATTTTTAAAACTATTAAAATCTCCAACTTAGACAACATCCACCTCATAGTATTTAGTGGGGCCGCCGAGATTTGAACTCGGGTCACCGGCTCCCAAAGCCGGGAGGATCACCAGGCTACCCCACGGCCCCTTGATGTTTGCAACTCAGCTCAGTTAAAAAAATTATCGCTAAACTTTAAGTATTTTCCTAAACTCGAAGTACATTAAAACCATAGAAAATATTGCAATAACAAATGAAGTTATGTAAAGCTCTAAAGCTACACTTTTTTCAAATATTCCCGATAAAACGTAAGATATGTAAAACATCATAAAAACCAAGTAAGTTTGTAAAGAGGGTTGTAAATTAGCTGGTTCTATTATTGAAGGTAGTAGTCTGATATACGTGAATAACTTAACTAATATACCAATTATGGCAATAGTTGTAAATAGCAGTACAACATCAACCATTTCTGGGTTTAACTCAAATCTTTCAAAAACCATCCAGAGTACTGCAATGTAAAAAGGTATATTTAGACAATCTTTACATAAATCCGGCCGAGACATCGTTGATTTAAGGATGTTCCTAAACAGCACAATATTAAAAGATAGTATATATATAATAGCTACTACTTTTAATATCCATTTTACATCCTCCAGTATGGGTTTAGCAAGGCAGAAGTTAAGGTAACTACAAATACTACTGGATAAAACATCAAGAAAGAGCCTAGCTAAAACAATTACCATTAAAATTAAAAGAGCATAAAAAGTTTCTTTAACTTTCCAATTTAATTCTTCTATTTTTGATTTACAAAGTATTGAATAATTAATTAGAGTAAGAATGAAACTTACTGCACATACTAGTGAAAGTAACATATCCACATAGGCTTTTATTGATTTAATAAGTTTTTCGAAAAAATAAACCAGAAAAATGATTTTTAATTAAAATTTAAGAAAGCCTACAAATGTTTAATAAAGCTGTTGCCTTTAAATTATTAGCTTAGGTTAATTTCCCCTAATATGATTATCTTTTTTTATTACGTTTCATTTATCGCAATTCTTAGATTTTGTTAATATAATTAGATTTGGAATAACCCAATTAAATAAATTAAACAAGAAGAACCTTATGTATCTTTTCTTTCCCTCCATTCAATATAATTGCAGTAAGGACAACCTAAATCCCAGTAACCTCTTTTTGTTCTTATCTTTATTTTTTTAATACCGTGTTTTTCACAGACTTTTGATGTAACATATATAGTTCCTTTCTTTGGTAGAGGCAAAGTAAATTTACAATTTGGGTAATGGGAGCAACCAATAAATCTACCATTCTTACTTCTTTTTATTATAAGCTCTCCTCCACACTTAGGACATTTACCAACAACATTATCGAGTTTTATGCCTTCTTTTAAACACTTTGAAAGTTCATTTATATCTACTTTATTAAGTATTCCATCAAGAATATCTACAGATTTTTTTACTACTTCTTCTTCACTCAACTTTCCTTCAGCTATGGCATACATATCTTCTTCAAGTTTGGCTGTCATTTCAGGCAGAGTTATCGTTTCTGCACATTTTTTTAAAGCATCTATTACTGCAAAAGCAGTTTGAGTTGGTTTTGCTGGATTGCCATAAACGTACTTTCTACTGTAGAGTTTGTTTATTATTTCGTGTCTTGTCGATTTTGTACCGAGGCCAAGTCTTTCCATTATTTTTATCAAATTACCAGAACCATACCTCGAAGGAGGTTTAGTTTCTTTTTCTTCAATTTTCTTTTCTTTAACTTTTAGAGTTTGCCCCTCTCTTAGTTCTGGTAACTTAACTTGCTCTGCTGAAGAGTAAATGTATATATTTCTCCATCCTGCATCCAACAATATTTTCCCAGTAGCCCTAAAAAGCTGGGAATTACTTTCTAATTCTACTCTTCTCCAATCCCAAATAGCATCCGTAGATAAAGTTGATAAAAACCTCCTAACAACAAGTTCGTAGATAATCCATTCATCTTTGCTTAATTTGTTTCTTTCAGCTACTGCAGTAGGATATATTGGAGGGTGATCTTCACTCTTTTTTCTACCCTTGGACGGCTTTAAATCTCCAGAAAGAACAAGTTTAGCTTCCACTCTAAATTCAGAATTCAAAAACATTTTAACAATTTCTTTTAGATTTAAAGTATCAGGATACACTGTATTATCTGTTCTTGGATAAGAAATATATCCCTCCATATATAGATTTTCTGCTATACTCATAGCTTTTGCTGGACTCATGAATTTTGAAGCTTCTTTCAGAAATTCAGTAGTGTTAAAAGGTGTAGGTCTTTTTTCAATTTTTTTCTTTTTTTCGAATTTTTTAACAACTGCATAACTGCCTATTGAATTAAAAGCTTCTTCAGCTTTGTGTTTATCTTTAAATTTTAAAACATGTTTGGCCAAAAAACAATCACCATTGCAAAAAGTTGCATATATCTCCCAGTAAGGTTCTGGTTTAAAGTTCTCAATTTCTCTTTCCCTTTCAACTATTAGCCTTAATGTGGGGGATTGAACTCTACCAACACTTAAAAAATTCCTACCCATTCTGCCTGAGGATAAAGATATCAACCTCGTAAGTACAGCACCCCAAATGAGGTCTATCTTTTGCCTTGCTTCAGCAGACTTCGCCAATCTCAAATCAACGTTTACTGGATTTGAGAATGCTCTTCTTATATCTTCAGGAGTTATAGCACTATATCTTACTCTATCAACTTTAACCTTGGGGTTTACACTTCTTACCATTTCAAGAGCTTCAACACCAATTAGTTCACCTTCCCTATCAAAGTCTGTAGCAATAGTAACTTTATCTACTTTTTTTGCAAGCTCCTTTAAAAGCTTGGCAATTCCTTTTTCTTTTATTCTCTTCACAAGATTTGCCCTTAAAAGTTCTTTTAATGGAACTTTTTTCCAATTTCCAAATTCATCGGGAAAATCGAGTTCAACTATATGCCCCTTCAAACCTAAAACATACGCTTTATTGGATGGAGAATAGTAGTAATTAATTCCATGTTCCTTTTTTGCCTTTACATCTTTAAAGAGTATAGATGCTATCCTCTTAGCTGTATTGTGCTTCTCAGTAATTATTAGCCATCCACATTCATTCATCGGAGATTCTAATTACCATTTATTACAATTACTTTTTGGTGAGTTTAGAAAATACTTAAACTCAAACAGCCAATAAGAGAAAAGAATGATTATAGCTATTGAAGGTATAGATGGTGCTGGGAAAACAACTTTGGCAAAAAAGCTTAAAGAGTGGTTAGAAAATTTGGGAAAAGAAGTTATCATTATCAAAGAACCGGGAGAGAGTGAGTGGGGAAAAAAAGTAAAAAGAGGGGCGAAAAGTGTCGATGAAGAACTCTATCTATTTATTAAAGATAGAGAAATAAATGTAAAAGAAAAAATTATACCAAGTCTAAAAAAAGGGAAGATTGTAATTATGGATAGGTACTACTACTCAAATATGGCTTATCAGGGGGCTAAAGGAATAGATATTGATGTTATAAGAAATATGAATGAAACTATTGCTCCTAAACCAGATATAGTAATTCTTCTTGACTGTGATCCCGAAATATGTATTGATAGAGTTAAAAAGAGGGGCAAAACCAGTAGGTTTGAGGAAGTAAACTATCTGAGAAAAGTAAGAGATAAATTTTTGGAAATAGCAAAAAAAGATAAGAAAGTTAAAATAGTGAATGCAGAAAAAAGTATAGACGAAGTTTTTAAAGAAGCAAAAAAAATAGTCAAAGATTTTTTGAGCAAACAGGACAATCTTTCCTCTTAGAAATAGATATTTTTATAAACTCCATATACCTAAAATCCATTCTCAACAAGTGATTTAACGTCTCAAAATTACAAATAAGTTTTATAGCTTCCAATGCCTGCATACTTCCAACAATTCCGGCAATTGGAGAAACTACCGAGTTTTTCTCAGAATGAATGTTTCTTGGATATATACATTCATAACAAGGTGAGCCACTATTCCTAAAATCAAAAACAGCTAACTCACCTTCAAATCCAGAAATTGCTGCATGTATCATTGGTTTTTTGTTTTTAAAACACACTTCATTTATTTTATGTCTATCTTCTATTGTATCGACGCAACAAACAACTAAATCGTACTTAGAAATTCTAAGAGATTTATCTTTTCCAAAATCATCGTAAATCTCTATTTCTACTTCTGGATTCAATGTTTTAATAAACATTTCTGCCGATTTAGACTTCTTTATTCCTATTTTTCCAGCGTGAATGAATTGTCTATCTAAGTTATGAATTTCAACCAGATCACCATCAGATACACCAATCTTACCCACACCAGCACAAGCCAAGTAAGTTATAACTGCACTACCAAGCCCGCCAGCACCAATCACTAAAACAGAAGAATTACTAAGTTTTTTCTGATTTTCAACACCAATTACTTCAATTTGCCTTAGATATCTAAGCATAAAACTAATAGGGGGTGCCGATAAAAAACGCTATGGCGGTGACGGCGGGAAGGCTATAATAATTGCGATGGCACCCCCGTTTAGAAATTCTGTAAATTAAAGTAGATAAAATTTGCGGTATTTCCAAAAATTAACTAATGTAAAAAGATTGTTTTATATAGGCTGGTTAAACTCTCAAACACATCAGCAAACAATAAATAATAATTCAAAAAAAATAGAATATGGATGATGTATCTGAAGCTATAAAAGCCGGGAAAATTTCAGTAATTGCAAACATAATTTTAACAATTATCAAAGGTGTTGCTGGAATTTTTGCAAATAGTACAGCACTTATAGCAGATGCACTACACTCATTAATTGATATTGCAAGTTCAGCAGCTGTATGGATTGGAATTAAAATAGCGGAAATTCCTCCAGATAAAGAACACCCTTACGGCCATTTTAAAGCTGAGAGTTTGGCTGAGTTAGGAGTTGGATTAGCAATCATAGTTACATCTTTGTTTATAATGTATGATGCTGTAAACGAGCTAATTTCAGGTAAATCACCGGAATTTGAAATTTACGCTCTTTTAGCAGCTTTATTTTCTGCTATAGTAAACGAAGGATTGGCCAGATACAAGATAAATATTGGAATGAAGACAAAATCAAGTTCATTAATAGCCGAAGGTAAACATTCAAGAACCGATGTTATTGCAAGTTTTGCTGTTGTTATAGGCTTCATACTCGTTTATTTCGGTTACTGGTGGGCTGATGCAGTCGTTGCGATGGGAATATCAGTACTGATCTTCGAGATTGGTGGAGAAATTATAAAAAATGCTGTTGACGTGCTTATGGATAGAGTTGATCCTGAATTAGCATTTAAAATAACCAGTTATGTAGAGGGTATAAGAGGTGTAGAATCAGTTGAATTTGTGGGAGTAAGAGGGACTTGGAGGAATAAGATAGTAGAAGTTCACTTTACAATAAGTCCCGGAGCAAGTGCTGAAGAGATAGAAGCCATAACAAAAAGAATAGAGAACATAAAAAAAGAAATACCCGAAATAAAAGAAGTGATACCGGTAGTTAGAGTTATTAAAAAAATTACGAAAGTAGCAATACCCGTTGATGAAAATGGAAACTACACGGGTGATTTAAATGCCCCATTTTTCGAGATATTTGACTTAAAAACAGGAGATGAGATAAAAATAGAGAACAAGTATAAAGATGCTGAAAGAAGGAAAGGTTTCCTTATAGCAGAATTTTTAAGGAATAATGGAGTGGATTGTATAGTTATTAGCAAAATTGGAGAGGGTGCCAAAAGTCATTTCAAAAACATGGGAATAGTTATAAAAACTATAGAAGAAAAAGGAAAACCAAGGGAAATTCTTGAAAAAGCTATTTAGATTTTTCTTAGCTCAATTGAATTCACTTTTTCTTGAAATTCTTTTAAAAATTCTTCTATT
This sequence comes from Archaeoglobaceae archaeon, assembly GCA_026988525.1. Classification (GTDB taxonomy): domain Archaea; phylum Halobacteriota; class Archaeoglobi; order Archaeoglobales; family Archaeoglobaceae; genus WAPX01. The sequence goes on along the minus strand of JALSLC010000003.1, from coordinate 41,361 downwards.
AGCTGGCATGCCAATTTTTTGCAATTTCCACAAAGTTGCTCTCCATTAATACACTTTTTCCTCAATTCCTCAAGTTCTTTGTCATCTTCTATCAAATGTATTGAAAAAAGCTCGAAAACTGAGCATTTTTCTGGTTCTCCACCTAATTTTCTTTGTTCTTCGGCACTACCTCTCCCACCTGTTATAGCTTTCTTTACTTTCTTTGAAGCTATATTTGGATCTTCAAACAAGGAAATATAACTTTCAGGTTTACTACTTGACATCTTTCCTCCAGTCAGACCAGTTATGAATTTATGGTAAGTAGATGAGGGTGAAATAAAAGCAAAACCACCAATATCTACTTCAAAATTTCTAACAAACTCTTCAATGTCTTTTCTTTCACCAAAAATATCAATATGTTCAGCATAACTTCTGTACTCAAAACACAACTCTTTTTCTAACATTCTAAGATACTTACTTCCCTTTCTACTTCTTACTCTAACTCCCCTATCTATTCCCTCAAATGCAAAAATGCTAATTCTTGCTGCAAGATCTCTCGTAAGTCTTAGATGAGGGTCTTGATCAGCCCCAACAGGAACTACCACCGGTTTTGGTCCACCAAAATTCTTTAACTGAGGGTGCAGTATATCTGCAGCTTGAACGGAAGTTACAAACATTTTTGCAAGTGGTGTTTCAGAAGTAAATCCATATATAGCTTTTAATTCGCTCCAATTTACTTCTGCAGAGAGTTCAAATGCCAAGTCTTTAACGTGAGAATTTGAACTTTGAAAATACATAAAAGCTCTATTTTCATCAAGACCAAGAGCGATTAAGCTTTTTAAGTACAGCTCACCTATATCTCTCAACTTATCCCAGCTTAAACCTCTAACTACATGAGCTTCCATGTCTGCTAAAGCTATGTGAGCAAAACCTCCAGCTTTTTGATGCCAGATTATTTCATCCATAGTCATCTTGTGTCCTAAGTGAGGGAGGCCAGAAGGCATGAATCCAGACATAACTGCCCAGTTTTTCCCCCTCATAGCTTCAAGAATTCTTTCATAATCTCTGTGCCCAAAAATAATTCCCCTCCTCATTAGATGCATTGGTTCTATATCAACATTCCAGTTTCTCAATAAATCTGAAAAAGGCTGTATTCCAAATTCTTTCATTAGTTTGTTGTAGTCTATTATACCTCCAACTTCCCATGGTGTTACTACCATATCGTTCATTGTCAACTTCAAACTCGATAAATCGTATAATATTTACTATACAAAACAAAATTTAGAAAAATTTAAATAATACCAGTTGGCCTATATTAGAACAAAAACTAAATGGTTGTACTCACATCTAATAGGGGTGAATAAATGCTCGCTGTAAGAACATCCCTAAAATATGTAAAGATCCCAGAAACTTGCGAAGAATGCAAATATTTTAAAGATTGTTTAGAGGGAAGAATAAAAGTCTGTAAATTTATGGAGCGCACAAATATTCTATAATCAATTTAGCTGCAAGAGAGGGTGTTACTCTTTCAGAATCAGGAATTACTTCAACTACATCCATACCAACTATTTTTTCCTTAAACTTACTCAAAAATTGAAGAAAATTTAGAGGTGCTAAACCAAAAGGCTCTGGAGTTGAAACTCCCGGAGCGTATGAAGGATCAAAAACATCCATATCTAAGGAGAGGTAAATTTTATCAGGTAATATTTTATCAAGCTCTTTTAAAACACGATTCCAGTTTTCTATGCATTCAAAAGATGTGAAATAGTTTACACCTTCGCTGTCAGCAAACTCAAGCTCTTCTTTTGTACAGCTTCTTACACCAATCAAAACGACGTCATGTTTTTCCATAATTCTTCTAACAGTGCAAGCATGATTGTATTTACTTCCATCAAATTCATCTCTCATATCAAAATGTGCATCAAACACGACAAAAGTAGTTTTGTCAATGTTTTTAGCCACAGAATAAGTAATCGTGTGCTCTCCGCCAAGCACTACTATTGATCTATCTCCAATTTTTTTTAACATGTTTTTGGTTTCAAGAATTATATCCTCAAAAGACCCATCTACGCAAACATTACCCGCATCAAAAACCTTTCTATCTACATCTTTACCAAAAAACAAAGAAAAATCTTCGAAGTTCCAGCTCGCTTCTCTTATTGCGGATGGTGCAAACCTTGATCCGGGTTTAAACGATTGGGTTTGATCGTAGGGAATTCCAAATATAATAAGTTCAGCATCATCAAAAGAAGAATTTGAACAAGCAAAAAATGAATCTATGTGCATTAACCTGTCACCTTTTCTATTTTCCTTTTACCCATTGATTCTATGTAAAACACTTCTTTTCCAGCTTCAAGTTCAATCCCTTCCGGAATTGTTAGCTCAAAAGTTTCGTATGTAGTTAAATCCATAAGTTGTGCTACGTTACCAACTACTGCTATAACCTGGGCCCTCTTTCTTTCTACGATAGGTACGTATATTTTAGCTGTAACAGGTTGAACTATACTTCTTTTTTGTCCATCAAATATTCCTATAGCATCTATTCTCGCTTTTGCAGCCCCATGTTTTCCCGGTTTACTTACAGAAATACTAACTATTTCACATGGTTCATCATCTATAACAACATAACCGCCTTCTTTAAGCTGTCTTACTTCTGCCTGCTGTTTCATTCTATCACCCGTTTATGCCATTTCGTAAGCTAATTTAAATATTTTGACGTTTATGAGATACCATGCTATTCGGGGTTGCAGGAGTTCCGCATTCGTCTAAGGGTAGAAGCACTATTGACGGAATTAAAACAATAAAAAAGTTAAAACTTGACGCTATGGAAGTTCAATTTGTAAGAGGAGTGAAAATGGGTGAAAAAAAAGCTAAGGAAGTTGGTAAAGTTGCAGAGAAACTGAATGTTGTATTGACTGTTCATGCACCCTACTATATAAATTTAAACTCAAATGAAAAAGAAAAGTTTAATGCCAGCATAGAAAGATTGTATTTATCTGCAAAAATTGGTAGTTTTTTCAATGCAGAAGGGATAGTTTTTCATCCTGGATACTACTTAAAATCATCCAAACAAAAAGCATACGAAAGAGTTAAACTTGGTATAGAGGAAGTTTTAAAAAAGTTGGATGAGGAAAAAATTTCTGCCAAATTAAGACCGGAAACTACGGGAAAACAAACGCAATTTGGAGAATTAGACGAATTGCTTAGACTATCTGTTGAATTTCTAAACGTTGGATACTATGTAAAGCCTTGTGTGGATTTTGCACACATACATGCAAGGTACAGAAGGTACAATAGCTACGAAGAATTCTGTGAAATTATAAGTATGGTAGAAGAGAAAGTTGGAATTAAAGATATGCACATACATATTAGCGGTATCGACTATGGAATGAGGGGTGAAAGAGAACATCTAAACTTAAACGAATCGGATATGAAATGGATGGATTTGCTTAAAGCTTTAAAAGATAAAGGTGCAGATGGTATAGTAATATGCGAGAGTCCAAACTTAGAGGAAGATGCAATAATGATAAAGAATGCGTGGAAGTCAATTTAAAAGGAGTTAATGTTAAACTTACTCCAGAAAAAGCAGTATTAATAGGTAATACAGCTGTAATTTCTGATTTACACCTTGGATACGAAGAAGCGATGAGAAAAAATGGAATTTATTTTCCAAGATTTCAAATTAATGAGATAAAATTAAATTTGAAAAAATTATTCAATAGGAAAATTAAAAGACTTATAGTAGCCGGAGATTTGAAGCATGAATTTGGGTACAACTTGCATCAAGAGTGGAAAGATGTAGAAGAATTTGTAGAGTTTGTAACTCCAAAAGTAGAGCTAATCGTACTTAGAGGAAATCATGATAACTATCTAAAATCTATATTAAAAAACTACGGAATAGATTTGCTTGAAAGTTTTAGCTTAGGAGAAATAGAGGTTATTCACGGTCACTTAGATAAAAAAGTTGAATCGGCTATATTAGGTCACGAACATCCAAGTATAAAGCTTAGAATTAGAGGGAGTATATACAACTACCCATGCTTTCTTAGAGTAAAAAATTTCCTTGTTTTACCAGCATTCTCTCCGTTGATGTCTGGTAGCGATATTCTAACACTTAATGCATTTCTTTCCCCTATGCTGAAAAAAATAGACCCTGAAGAGTCGGAAGTTTATGCAATTTGCGATGGAATCTTTTATCTTGGGAAAGTAAAACAAATCAAAGCCATCAGTTAATATTAAAACACCTTTAAATCTAAAAATTGACTATGCTCGTATTCATACAGCATTCTGGAAATGCAAATTTTTTGTATAGTGTTGGCGTAGATTTTGAGGGAGCTTATCACATATTTTCACTAAAAAATGAAGAAGAGATAGGAAATAAATTAAACGTACTTATAGTACCAGATATGGAGGGAGAAAGAGCTAAAAAAGAATCAAAAGTTAGAAATGTTGTTACTTATTCAGAAATAGGGTATGAAAGTGGTAAATCATTTGAGGAGTGTCTTTTGAATTACACATTAAACAAAGGGGCAAAGAAGGTACTAATTCCAGAAGATTTTCCAGCAAAGCTTGCAATTTTCTTTAAATCAAATATTGATGTTAGTGTTGTCAAAAGCCCAATTTCAAAACTAAGAATGATTAAAAGTAAATGGGAAGTAGAAATGATTAGAGAGTCTTGCTTAGCCTGTGTTAAAGCCTTCAAATTTTTAACAAAACTATTGAGAAGGAAGAGACGTTGCGAAGAGTTAAGAGAGTTAGTAGAGTTAAAATTGTTCAGCTGGGGATACTTAGCTGAAAATACAATAATAGCAAGTGGTGTAAGAAGTTACGAGCCTCATTGGATAGGATATGGTGAAATAGAAGAGCACCTCGTTGTAGATATTTTCCCAAAAAGTAGAAGACATGGATACTTTGGTGATTTTACCAGAACAATAATATTTTCTGATGCCAAGGATGAGTTAAAGGATATGCTTAGAGTTTGCGTTGAAGCAAAAAATTATGCGGAAAAAATTGCAAAACCGGGAATTATGGCAAAAGAAATACATGATGCCGTATGCGATATTATAGAAAGTTACGGATATAGTACTTTAAGAAAAAAGTGTTCTGAAGGATTTATACACTCCACAGGACATGGAGTTGGATTAGAAGTTCATGAGGAACCAAGAATTTTTAACAACGAGGATATTCTAAAAGAGGGCATGGTATTCACGATAGAGCCGGGGATATACTTAAAGAAGGTAGGGGGAGTTAGAGTGGAGGATACAGTCGTTCTTAGAAAAAACAATGTAGAAATCCTAACACCCTGTGAAGACTTTCCAAAATTGGAGGGGATATAATTGAATGAGAGAGAAGAGAAAACGATTAAAGCTGGAAAAATTTTAAAAACTATAAAGAAAGAACTAAATTCTATTGTTAAGCCAGGAAAAAAATTAATAGAAATAGCTGAATACGTCGAAAACAGAATTATAGAAATGGGTGCTAAACCTGCTTTTCCATGCAACATCTCAATAAATAGCAATGCTGCACATTTTACACCTAAGAGAGGAGATGAAAGAATATTAGAAGAGAGTGTTGTAAAAATAGATATAGGAGCTCATTTAGATGGATACGTTGCGGATACAGCTTTAACCTTTGATCTAACTCACGAGAATCAAAAACTCGTAGAGGCTGCTGAAACTGCCTTAGAAAATGCAATATCCCAAGTAAAAGCTGGAGTAGATGTATCGAAGATTGGTAAGGTAATAGAGGAGACAATTAAGTCTTTTGGATTTAGACCAGTTTACAACTTGACGGGCCATGGTCTGGATAGATGGATAGCTCATAGCAAACCAACAATATACAACTACGAAGCAGGTAAAGGTGTAAAATTAGAAGAAGGTATGATTATAGCAATAGAACCATTCGTTACAACTGGCATAGGAAAAGTTGCAGATGGTACAGAAGTTGAAATTTTCTCTTTAAATCCAAAAATTGTACAGAATGACAAAAATATAAAACTTGTTAGAATGAGACAGGCAAGAGAAATTTTAAAAGAAGCTATAAACTATAAAACTTTGCCTTTTGCAAAGAGATGGCTTAGTAAAGCTCCTGATATTATTGTTAATAAACTCGTTAGAGATGGATTTCTGAGATCTTATCCGGTTTTAGTAGAAGTTAGCGGAGGTATAGTTTCTCAAGCTGAACACACTTTGATAGTTGAAAAAGATTCAGCAATTGTAGTGACTTAAAAAATAGTCCCGGGGGGATTCGAACCCCCGTCGCCGGCTCCAAAGGCCGGCAGGATTGACCGCTACCCCACGGGACTTTCGAGTATATTCGTCTCAACGTAGTATGTATAGTTGAGGGGCAAAAATATTTCCCTCGTACTCTTTAACCCCAAACCCATATATACCTTAACTTTCGTTTTCTCCCCATTCTTTATGTGTGTTATCCACCATTCTGGTATTTTTAAGTTTTGTATGTACATAGCAAACTCAATATTCTTGCTCGACTTGGGATATATAACTTCGGATTTTTCTATTTTACCCTTACCCATTTCAACGCTGTTTAAGTATATTTCGTACCTTAGATATCTAACTTCTATTGGAATGTTATACTCATTCACAACTTTTGCATCAACAATTATTTGAGTTGTCTCGTTGTTCACTTTACCCCACTTGAGGTTTATATCTTTTACTTCGCCTAATTTAAATCCATTGTAGTTGATGTATTCATTTTTTATTTTTACTCCACTCAAAAAGTTCGTTTCAAATTCGCTAACTCTTGTAATGGGTACTCCAAATTTAAAACCAAAAATTGAAAATTCTAAGTTTGATACAATTTCAACTTTTGTTTTCTCTCCATTTTCTATGTGTGTTATCCACCACTCTGGCAATCTACTGTTAACTAAATTAACAATTAATTTAATTTTACTTTGAGGTGGAGTAATCTCAGCTTTTCCAATAGAGTGTCCAGTACCCATTTCTATTCCATTCATGTATATTTTCACGTTAATACCACTAAGTGGTATTGAGAATGGAAGTGGATCAGATAATGTTACTTCAGAAACTATTTGTGTTATCGAGCTATTAACATTCCCCCAATGCATGCTAACGGATTTAACTTGTGGCTTAGAACATCCAGCAAGAGAGCAAGCTATCAATATCGTTAGCAGAAGTAACTTTTTCATTGCGTTTAATTGTAAGAAATTAAAATTTAACTTTAACGTATTCAACGTATCAACCAGTAATGAGTGTGTGGTATATATACGGGCACAGTAAATAAAAAGACTACGTAACTTACAAAAGCTAAAACCACAAACGACAACACTGCTGCCGCTATAGCTTTTCCATAACTTATATCCAGCATTTTAGATAAAATATATGAGTAAACCAGAAAAGCAATTATTGGAGATAAAAGTGCGAGAAGAGGTATTAAAGAAAGTAAAGCAATCAATATTCCAGCTATTATAGATGAAACTATATTTGCAATTCCACAAGCCAAAATTCCTCTTTTATCACCCAGAATTATAAGAGCCATCCAAAGAAAAATTCCAGAAATTACTATTGCAAGTAACAAGCCAATTGTAAGGAATATTAAAAATAATACAGACCCTAACAAAGTATCACCTCACTGCTCTGTAAATCAAGTAAATTATAGCTAAGAAAATCGAGGCAAAAGAGTAGTAACCATAACCCGAATACCATAGGGCTAAAAAACCTATGAAAGCTATACTAATAGCAGAGGTAACTATAGAAAGATTTCTTAAACAGGAAAAAAGTGATGTCCTTTTAGCCTCAGCCTCTCCCTTTTCATCATCTATCAGTTCGCCCATCATTCATCATCGGCGATTGTTGCTGAGATGAATGGTTTTATAAAAGTTTTTACATTTTTTAAATTTTTGCAATCGCCGAGTTGCGCAACTTTTCAAAAATTCTCGCATCAAACTTGTCGCGAAAATTGCTGTGAAAACTAATTATGGAAAAACAGCAATCGTTGAATCGAAAAAATTAAGTACTCAAATTAATCTGATATCAGATCAAATTATCTGGAGGTATATCCATGAGAAATGAAAAAGCTGTAAGCCCAGTAATTGGAGTAATGCTGATGTTAGTAGTTACAGTACTCTTGGCAGCGGCAGTAAGTGCATATACTGGCAGCGTTCAGATGAAGCAGAAAACACCTTCAGCTCAGTTTGACGCTGAAGCTTCTTATAGCAAGGAATACATAAAATTGGACATGTTAAGCGGTGATGCTATATATAAGTCAAATATAAAGATCAGAATTGAAACATCACATCCCCTCACTTCAGGATACGTTAATCATGAGTAACGTAACCTTTGCTCCTCACAGCGATTACATTTCCCCCGGTGGAACTATGTACATATACTTCACAAAAGGACCGTGGGGTGTAGAATTTACAGGTAAAGACATTCACCTAAGTGTAGCAGTAGGAGATACTTTTAAGGTGACAATAATTGACAAGGATACGGGAAATACAATATTGTCGGCTACGCTTGTAATGAATCCTTAACAACTTTTCTTTAACAACTTTTAAGACCAAAACCTATTTATTTTATTCAAATTTTCTGATGATGATGTCAGTTTCATTGGACATTTTCTCAAAAAAATATTATCAAAGTTAAGAAAAAATAAAGAAAAAGAAGAGAGTATTCAAAATAAAATACTTTCCGAAAGTTATGAGGACTTTTTTGAAAGAATGGATGGAGAGACTATAGAAGAATATTGGCTAAACAAACCATTTGCAAAAGCCGTAATTTACTGTAAAAAAACACCAAAATATGAATTACTTGAACCAAAACTTACATTTGAAGAGTTTCAGGCATTAGAGAGTGTTTATAGAATTTTAAGAGATAAAATTATATTAAAAGATGTTAGAGAACTCGAAATAAAGAGAAAACATCTTTTTTCAGAATTTATAAATGCCTTAAAAAAATTAAAAATAAACTTTAATTATAAATCAATTGGAAAAATCTGGTATTACTTAAGTAGGGACTTTATCGGTTATGGAAAAATAGATGCATTGCTTAGAGATAGGTATCTGGAGGATATATCTTGTAGCGGATATAACACTCCAGTTTACGTGTACCACAAAGTCTATGGGAGTATGCCCACTAACGTAACTTTTTCTGAAAGCGAAATGGACAATTTCGTTTTGAAGTTGTCTCAAAAAGCAAATGTTCAGATATCAATAGAAAAACCTCTTGCAGATAGCACGCTTCCAACTGGTGAGAGAATCCAATTAACGTACAGGAACGTTATAAGCGCCAAAGGTCCCTCATTCTCTATAAGGAGATTTGGAGAGTTCGTTATAACTCCAGTTGATTTAATAGCATGGAAAAGTGTAAGTCCAGAAGTTATGGCTTTTCTCTGGCTGTGTGTTGAGTGTAGAAAAAACTGTATTATAGTAGGAGCTACCGCCAGTGGTAAAACTACCATGATTAATGCTATTGCTCTCTTCATACCTCCCGCAACTAAGATAGTTTCAATAGAAGATACGAGAGAGATAAAACTACCACATGAAAACTAGCTTCCACTAATAACAGATACCGAAAGTATGTTTGAAATGCTCAAAGCAACTCTAAGACAAAGGCCAGAATACATACTCGTTGGAGAGATAAGGGGAAAAGAAGCTATAACTCTATTCCAAGCTATGAATACAGGGCATACAACGTATTCTACACTACACGCAGGGGATGTAAGTTCAGCTATTAATAGATTGATTCACGAACCAATAAATGTTCCAGTTTCTATATTTGATTCTTTGGACATAATAGTATTGCTGAGCATAGATTATTCTGAAGGAAAAGCTGTGAGGAAGCTACAAGCGATATACGACATATACTTAGACGAAAGTAATAAAATAGTTTACAATCCCGTTTTTCTCAGGGAAAAAAAGAAGTTTGGTTACGAGTGGTATAGCTCCCAGCTAATGGAAGAGTTTGCCAAACAGTTTGAGATGACGCATAAAGATGTTAGGAATGAACTTAAGAATAGAGCAAAATTTTTGAGTGAAATCGAAAGATGTAACGCTGAAGAGTTTGTCAAAAAAGTTAACGATTACAGGGTGGAGTTTTATGAGAATTTATAAGTCAATTAACGTTTCTTTTTACTTTCTACCTGTTAGAAGAGAAGATTTGCAAAAAATTATAAGAGCGTCCATGTTAAATGTTACCCCAGAATTTTTATCACTAATTTCAATATTCCTTGGAGTTACTGGATACGCTGTAGGTTACGCATTGAGACAGCTATTAAAATCGGGAATTTCATACATTCTTCCTCCTTTCTTTGCCCTCGCGTTTTACTTCTTACCTCTCACATACACCTATGCAATTGCAAGGAGTAGAAAAACGAACATAGAGTTGAAGTTACCTCACGCAATAACCTATATGAGGTCACTCTGCGACATTATGCCACTATATGAAATTTTTAAACACATATTTAAGGAAAAATCACTATATGGGGAAGTTTCTGAAGAATTTGGATTTATAGTTAGAGATGTAGAACTATTTGGTGAAAGTGTTTTAAAAGCAATGCAAAACCTTATGGAAACAACACCGTCAGAAGCTTTAAAAGAATTTTTGGAAGGATTAACAATAGTTTTCGAGAGTGGAGGAAACATGAAAGACTATATGGGCTCAAAAGTCGAAAACATAAGAGAAATGGCGAGAAAACAGTTGGAAATACATATGAAAACACTTGAAATTCTTGCCGAAGTTTTCGTCGTTTTCTTTGTTTCTCTTCCAGTTTTTCTTTTAGTTATGCTTTCAACCTCACAGTTTTTAGGGGGAGGATTTGGAAAGGAATTCTACATCTACACTTACTTTTTCCTCCCAGTAGGAGGTATTTTCTTAGTATATTTAATAGATTTGCTAAATATTAAAGAAGACCTGAGCGTTACAAGAATTGAAAGAAGAGGTCATTTCACTCCAGATCTTTTAGCAAAAGGAGTAAAAGTTTTAGATAATACTAAAACAAAAACAGTAAAAAGATTTAAAAAATTTAGTTTAAAAGAAAATCATTATTTATCGTTAATTTTCACCCCAGCTACAGTTCTAATCACTTTGTTAATTTTAAAAAGATTTAACCTAAGGTTTGAAGAAAGTTACATAGCTTTACTTACAATTTCAGCTTTCTTTCCTCTAATGCTGGCGTTTGAATATAGAGCAGGATTTGTTAGAAAAGTTGAAAAAGAAATACCAGATTTACTAAGAAAAATAGTAAACCTGAAAGATGTTGGATTGACACTACAAGACGTTATAAGGATTTTAAAAGAGTCTAAGCTTGGAGTTCTTTCTAGAGAAATAAAGTTCGTTGCTGGAGATATAGAATGGGGTTCAACCGTCAATGAAGCTTTCGTAGAATTTGTGAACAGAGTTGGCGTTGCAGAGCTGAGAAGGACCATATCCACTCTTGTTAAGGTAAGTGAGTTTACCGAGAACATAAGAGATGTCGTACTCACTACGATAGACGACCTCGAATACGGATTGAAAATGAAGAATTTAAGATTTACAGCTGGTTTTGCGTATTTAGTAATAATATACGTTTCTTTCTTTGTTTTGATGTACACAATTTACACGATAGAACACTCTTTTCTACCAAATCTGTCCTCTTCAAACAGTGCAATAGTGGAAGGGCTAATGTATAGAACTACTCTTATAACTGCCTTTTTCTCAGGAATAATTGCAGGACAGATGGAAAAAGGGCATGTACTTCACGGACTAAAACACGTATTGGTATTCTTTTTAGCTTCGCTAATACTATTTGAATTCCTTATTTGAGGTGATGTCATGAACGAAAAAGGAGTTTCTGAAATTCTTGGAGAAATGCTATTGCTCGTAATAGTTGTAATTTTAGCGGCATTTCTGTCTGCAAATATAAGCAATTATATACCCTCAATGAAAAGCGTTCCCTACGCTATTTTTACTGGAAAAATCGACGGAAACAACTACACAATAATTCAAGAGGGTGGGTATCCTATATGTATCTCAGATATGAAAATAGTAATTAACAATGGAACGATAACAGTCCTCAATTCAACTCAAATATATAAATTACTCAACGATGTGAACAAAAACGGTTACTGGAATTTTGGAAGAGAGTTTAAACATTAGTAGAAGTTATGGAAATAATGTAACTATAACGATAGTAGCAAAAGGTGTTGTAATATGCAAGCTATTTTTCAGATGAAAAGAAAAGGTGTATCTACTATCGTTGGAATGATACTAATACTGGCAGTTATTTCCACAGCATTAGTAGCCATAACTACACACTACTTGCCAGTGTTGGAAGAGAGGTTAGAATTTAAACACGAAAAAATTTAATTTACTCTTTTCTTAGACTTGAAGAGATATACACCAAAAATGGCACTATTACGCTAAATCTCGGAATTAGTAACGTGTTCAATCCCGTTCAGACTTCAGCTACAGTTAAGCTCTGGAAAAGCGGTGATGTAACAATCAACGTTGCGGGCAGGGAGTTTGACGGAAAGCTGTTCGCGATAAAGTTATACGTTTTCAATACCCGAATACCGGATGAAAGCGTATTGTTCTCAGAGGGGGGCGTTAAAGTATATCAAGGTGGAGAAAACACAACTTTAAATCCACCCAGTATAAGAGTCTATAGAAGCAACAAAAATATATACATTTCAATAGATAATCTAACTACACAACAACAGGAAATTTCTGGTAATGGTTTAGCTTTTATAAATATTGCAGTTTTAAATAGAATATACAATTTTAAAAATGTTAGTATTACAATAAACGTAAACGATTCAATATTTGAAAGTTATTGGATTGATAGCTTGAAGAAGGCGGGATTTATAGTAACTGGAAACACTGCTAACTTAAACAACGTGAACTTAACACTTGAAATAAAAAATTATTATATTAATTTATATTAAATTTTTGGATGATTTTCCATTTCGTCAACGAGAGTTATGTTCTTTGTATGGCATTCCCAACAAGCCATTTTACCTCTTGTATCTTCAAGAGAGCTACCTTTACAGTGACAGGTTCTACACTTCATCGTAACGTTATCGAGTGGATACTTCGGAACAAAAGTTCCAGCTTTAACTTCGTTCAGCATTTCAACTAACTTTTTTGCCACATCTGCAGTCAACCTACCGCATCTTTCAGTTCTTTCTTTTGAAAATGCCTTGTATCCAGAGCTCTTGCACCAGTTACTAACAGATACATGGCAGAGCGGAGAGTTAGCTTTAGATTTTGGAAAAGGATTTAAATCTGCTTTTACAGGCTTTTTTGGAGTGTAATTTGGCAGAGATGTGTATTCATACCACGAGTACAAATCGTTTATAACGCTGTCAGCAATTTTCTCAGGTAAAACCATATAGCAAACCATTGCAGCACCGTTAAGAGCTCCACAAAGAGTTGCCCAGCCAGAAACTCCAGCTTTTCCATAAACGGCTATTTTAGTTGGAAAGTAAGTGTAAGGCTCTCCAATTTTATCTGCAAGAGCTCCCTACAACTGCGTTTACAACACCATACATACAGTGGTGCATGTAACTTTCGTAAGCTAAATCAGCAACTTTATTTGGATCTAACTTTTCATAAGGCCAAGGTACATTTTGAAATTTTACACTTGCAGTCCTTACATTAGTTTCAACACTCTTTTCAGTTTTGCTTTCACATCCCAAGAGTGCTGCAGTAGCCATTGCACCCATTAAGCCGAGAAAACCTCTTCTCGAAATCATGTTTGTGTTAGAATTATTTAGCCTATTTAAATTTTATCAAATTATATTTCAAAAAAATAATAATTGCAAAGCCTATTGAAATGCAGTTTATTTCTAATTTTTCAATATCTCGCAATTAGCAAACAATTTAAAAATTAAAAATTCGAAAGGATTTAAAAATTTGGATATACCAAAGGCTCGAAAGTATGATATACGTTTCTACTTTCATGAATATATGCAGTTCACAGCAATAGTGTGTAGCAAAGTGGACCCAGCCTCAATGAATATAAAAGAAAAAATTATTGAAATGCTTGGAGAAAATGAATCAAAAGAAAAAAATAACATGAAACTAACATACCTAAATGAGGATGTATGTATTGTGGAAATTGAAAATAGACTAATATACGCAGATAACATCGATGAGAGGATTTCGAAAGCATTTGATATTAAATTAAAAGAGATAGTTTTTGCCTCCCGTCATACAAGTAAAGATGGTAGAAAACTGCTATCTTGTCACGTTTCTGGAAATGTTTCAACTGCGGATTACGGTGGAAAACCTTATTCCTTAGCAAAACCATCCCCCATAACAATGAAAAACTACTCACTAAGCTTAGTCAAAAAAATGAAAGAATATAAATTGGATTACATGTTCAGCCTCGAAGTTACACATCACGGACCCTCCGAGATTAAAGTACCTTCTGCCTTTTACGAAATAGGTTCAACTGAAAAAGAGTGGAGAGATGAATTAGCTGCTAAGCTTGTTGCAGAATCAATAATCGAAGCTTTAAAGAGTGAAAAGAAAGATTGGATTGTCGCAGTTGGGGTTGGAGGGACTCACTATGCCCCACGCCAAACGGAGCTGGAATTAAATACAAATCTTGCTTTTGCTCATAACTTTGCAAAGTACACATTTGAAGGACTAAACAAAGAATTTCTAAAAAAAGCTATAGAAATAAGTGAGGCAGAGGTCGTAGTTATTGACGAGAAATCTACGATTTCAAAAATTAAAAACATGGTTTTAGAAGTTTGTGATGATCTCAATATAAAAATGTACAAAACAAAACAAGCAAAAAAGGATTTTGCCCCGGTGGGGTAGTGGAAATCCTGAGGGTCTCCGGAACCCTCGACCCGGGTTCAATTCCCGGCCGGGGCGTTTTTACTTTTATAGGGGTCTATTTAAAAAACAAGAGACCATTAAAAACGAAACATTACGAAATCCTTAAATAAATTTTCATCAAATTTTCAAAAAATGCGGCGTACTGTAAAAGATTTATTAGTGGAAATAAAGGATACTTCAGAAGTTATAGTTGACCTTGCTTATTCTGCAATTTTGTATGATAGTGAAGATATAGCTGAGGAGGTTCTTGATCTCGAAAATAAAATTAATGATTTGTTAAAACAGATAAGGATAGTTTCAATACTTGCAGCAAGAAGTGTTGATGAGGCTGAGTCTGTTTCAACTATTTTGCAAGTAGCAGATGCAAGTCAAAAGATGTGTCAAGCTGCTGGAGATATAGCTGAACTTGTAATGAGAGGAATAAAACTTTCACCAGAAATGGTAAGAATCGCATTTATTAAAAGCGAGGAAACAATAGTAAAAGCAAGGGTTAGCGAAGAATCGGAAATAGCTGGAAAGACTCTTGAGGATGTTAGATTACATACTGTTACCGGAATGAAAGTTATAGCAATAAAGAGGGGCTATGAATGGATATTTGATCCTGAAAAAGATACAAAGATCCTAAAAGGAGATGTACTTTTTGCTAAGGGAGATATAGCCGGAGTTCCAAAATTTTTTAAGCTTGTTACAGGAAAAGAGAAAAAGATAGAAGATTTAAAAATAGAGTTAGAAGAAAACTTGGAAAAAGCTGTAGAGTTATTAATTGAGATGAAAAATCTATCAGAACTGGCAGTAGATTTGAGTTATCTCTCCCTACTATATAGAAATGAAGAGATAGCTCAAGAAGTTAGCTACATTGAAGAAAAAGTAGATAACATGAAGTATGAAGTGCAAATGCTTGTTTTAAAGAGTTTAAAAGATAAGCCCGACGAAGAATTGAAAATACTAATAGCTATTTTAGAGCTTGCTCATGCAAGTGAGTACATAGCTGACTCAGCCAAAGAGATAGCACAAATAATTGTAGAAGGATTAGAAATTCATCCAATATTTCTTCAAGCAATGAAAGAGGCTGACGAAGTTATAACAATGATAGAAGTCACGGAGAAATCCAGCTTAGTTGGTAAGACCTTAGGTGATGCTAAACTTGAAACCAATACAGGAATGCACGTAATAGCAATAAAAAGAGGTAGCAAATGGATAACTAACCCTTCTGCATCTACAAAGATTTTTGCGAAAGATATACTCATTGTAAAGGGAACAAGAGAAGGAGAAAAGATACTTAGAGGAATTTGTTCAAAATAATCACTTTATACTCCTAAGCATTTCGATAATTTTTGAAATCCTATTTTCTATTTTAAAAAACTTAGCAGGATACTTTGATTTTTTAAAAGTCAGAACTTCTCCAGCTCTCACATTAACAGTTTTGTGTCCATCTGCTATTGCCAAGCAGTCTCTACTCTTAACTTCTACTTCAATTTTTCTAATATCACTAATTACCCATGGCTTCCAACCGAGTTTAAATGGAGCTACCGGAACTATGAGTAAGCATTCCATATTCGGATCTATTACAGGCCCACCGGTAGATAAAGCGTAAGCTGTTGAGCCAATTGGAGTTGAAATTAATAGACCGTCACTTCTCAAATCTTCTATTTCAACATCATTAACAAAAATTGAAAATTCTACTAATCTCGCAGGCATAGACGTTAAAAGTGCAATTTCGTTTAAAGCTATAATTTCGTCTATGTTGCTTTCGACTCTCATTAATTCTTCTATTTCCATTTTACTTAAAGCAATTTTTAGTTTGTCTCTAAAATTCTCAGGTGTTGCGTGAGTAAGCAGCCCAACTTTACCCGTATTTATACCAAATATAGGAGGACAATCTTTTAAATTTTGGAGTGTTCTCAGTATAGTTCCATCTCCTCCAACTGTTACAATAAAATCACAGTTAGTGCAATAATCCCCTATATCTGCTTTTATACCAATTTCTTCAAGAAAACAAACAACTTCCCTTCCAATTTTCTCTGATCCGGGTTTGCAAACTACAGCACACTTCATACTACCACTGCAATACTTTAATTAATTTTTCATGTAAAATATTATTTGCTATAACTAAATTAAATCTTTCTTCCATAGTAAATTTTTTATTGTAAATACTTCCTCCATCTGGTGATGTTACAACCGCTCCAGCTTTTTCTGCTATATACATTCCAGCTGAAACATCATAAACTCTAAGAAGTCCATTATTCCCCTTTTTTCTAATATCAATAAAACAATCTACACTACCATCCGCCACAAGACAGATTTCAAGAGAAGCTGCACCGAGTATCCTTATTCTTTTGAAATTAAATTTTTTATATGGGTAATAAAATATTGCATTTGTATCCTCCAAGTTCTCAGTTTTCGAGCATTTTATAATCTTACCATTCTTAAAAGCACTATCGTAAGCATAATATTCATCCTCTGTAGCCAAGTTGTAAACGTATCCAAAAAAAGTACTGTCGTAAGTTATCGATTTCGCAAAGCAGAGTGAAACAGCATAAAAAGGTATTCCTCTAACAGCATTAAAAGTACCATCT
Organism: Archaeoglobaceae archaeon; assembly: GCA_026988525.1. Taxonomy (GTDB): domain Archaea; phylum Halobacteriota; class Archaeoglobi; order Archaeoglobales; family Archaeoglobaceae; genus WAPX01. The sequence goes on along the minus strand of JALSLC010000003.1, from coordinate 23,999 downwards.
ATTGGATCAAGAGCAACTATTGTATTTCCATCGCCTACTACACCCGACTCCTCTGTAACTACTTTGACATCATAATTTTTTAAAACGTCTAAAGCTACATCCTCTGCAACTTTATCTACTTTTTTTGTTGGTGTACCATCTTTACCCATACCGACCACTATGTTTGCCTCATCTTTCCCAACAATTGGAGATACAGCATCTTTAACAGCTTTAGCAACTTCTCTCGATATTTTTAAAACATTCTCCATACTTTCACCTTTTTAAAGCTTCAAGAGCTGCTCTCTTCATAACATTTACTGGTGGTGTTAATCCTGTCCAGATTTCAAAAGATTTTGCACCCTGATATACAAGCATATCTATCCCATATACAATTTTACATCCCCTCATTTTTGCAAGTTTTATTAGTGGTGTTTCCATTGGGTTGTAAACCGTATCAAAAACTATTAAGTCTCCTCTAATAATTTTTTCATCCACAGGTAATTTCCCGGGCATGTAGTTATTCATACCTACTGGTGTTGCATTTATTAATATATCAAAATCTAACTTTTCTAAATCTTTCATTGGCACAAACATGCATTCCCCATATTTTCTAACATCTTGAGCTAATTTCAATCCTCTCTGTTCAGTTCTATTAGTTATTATAACTGTAGCTTTTTTCTCAGTAAGTGCGAAAGCTATTGCTCTTGCAGCACCACCCGCACCAACTATTAAAACAATTTTACCAGATACACTAACTCCTGCATCTTCTAAAGCTTTTATAGCACCGTAAACATCTGTATTGTAAGCTAAAATCTCTTCACCAAATTTCAACGTATTCGCCGCCCCTATCTTAGAAGTTATCTCATCTGGTTTCGAGAATCTAATAACATTCTCTTTGTGTGGTATTGTAACGTTAAGTCCTTTTATACCTAAGGCTTTAGCTCCTTTTATAGCTGTTTCAAGATTTTCAGGTTTAACTTCAAAAGTTGTATAAATTGCATCTATTCCAAGCTCTTTAAAGGCAGCATTGTGCATAGCGGGTGAGACTGAATGTTTTATTGGATAACCTATTACACCATAACAGTCCATAGAGAAAGATATTTTGAAAAGTATTTAAGATTTCTCAGAACTCCCAATAAAAATTTATAGAGTGTTTGATAACAATAGTCATGCATCTCGTAGTAATAGATATGCAGGAAAAGTTATTTCCACATATACATGAAAAAGATGAAGTCCTTTTAAATACGTACAAGTTAGTCAAAGCTTTTGAAGTACTTGGGTTGCCCATAACTTTTACAGAACAGATAAAACTTGGTGAAACCATAAAACCTCTATCCAATCTTGCAAAGGATGTAGTAAAAAAGACGAGTTTCAGTTGCATGGGTGAAGATGAATTTTTAAAGAGGATAATGGGAGATAGGGTGTTCGTTCTCACAGGAATAGAAACCCATATATGCGTGCTACAAACGGCTATCGACATGCTAAAATATGGTTTCAAAGTTTTTGTATCAGCTGATTGTACATCCTCAAGAAAAGAGTACGATAAAAATATAGCTATCAAGAGAATGATTCAAGAGGGGATTAAAATATCAACATCAGAATCCATAATATACGAAATACTGAGGGATGCTAAGCACGAAAAGTTTAAGGAAATATTAAATATTGTAAAAATGAAAGATGTACAATTGTAATTTTCTTTTTTGGTTAGATAATAGAATTGAATCCAGAACGGGAACAATATACTCTGGAGATCGCGTAATTTTTGAAGAAAGAAAAGTAAAGCCTTCATACATAGCAATTCCAGCGTTTGTTAACTATCATACACACCTCGGGGATAGTGTTGCAAAAGATCCTCCCTTTTCAGGGATTGAATTAGTTATGCCGGGAGGATATAAATTTAAAATGATAAAAAAACATGAAAAAGATATTACAATAGCAATGGAAGAATGTATAAGATATATGATTCTATCAGGTACATTAAGAGCTTTCGATTTCAGAGAGGGTGGTACAGAAGGTGTAAAAGCTTTAAAAAAAGCAGATAAGTTTAATATTTGTGTAATTCTTGGAAGAACAAATGAAAAAGATAGTCCAGAAGAGATTTTGTCAATTTCTGATGGTTTTGGTATTAGTAGTGTAAGAGATGTTGGTTTTGATGTTGCTAGCAGGTTAAGAGATATTGCAAAAAAAAGGGAAAAATTGTTTTTTGTTCATGCAGGAGAAGTTGATTCGAAAGATGTTGATGAAGCAATAGATTTGAAGCCTGATGCAATAGTACACATGAATATGGCTAAGGATTGCCAAATAAAAAGAGCTATGGATGAGGAGATAACCATAGTTAGTTGCATCAGGTCTAATGCATTTTTTGACTTGTTAAATTTAAAAAACTATAGATTACTAAAAAATTACCAAAAATGGCGTATAGGTACTGACAATGTAATGTTAACAACACCATCTATGTTTGAGGAGATGCATTTCGCATCTTATCTAATAAGAGATGACGAAAACGTTTTTAGAGCCGCTACTTGCGAAGGTCTAAACTTTGGAGTTATTTTATTGCATAGGAGATTAAACTTAATTAGATGTAAAAATACTTTGGCTGCAATAGTGAGAAGAGCGGGAATAGAAGATGTAGAATGCGTTATTCCCGGAAAAGTTGTTTTTAAATAAAAATTAAGACATGTAATTATCTTCCATTCCGTAACTCATATCCTGAAGCATTTTTGTGGCTAATCCCTTCAAGATTTCATCGTCTTCAACCAATTCTTTTATAATTGTTAAAGAAGCTGCTTCTTTAATTTCATAACTCTTTATTTCGTTTAGAAGTTTAATTAACTTATTAGCCAACTTAAATACTTCCGCCAAAGCTTCTTCTTCTCCAAGTTCTTCTTCCTCTTCAATTAGTTCTGAAATTAACTCCTCGATATCCATAGTGTTTTATGTAATTATAGTTATTTAAATACTTTTTGCGATTTCTGATGTACGATTTTTAATAAATTTTCAAAAATAAATAATTTATATAAAAATAAAATCTAAATAAAATTATTCACTTAAAATTTTTTTAACAACTTCCATACCCATTTCGAGCAATTCCTTTGCTCTCTTTTCAGATTTTGATTCAGCCATTATTCTCGCTATGGGTTCTGTCCCCGAAGGTCTTATAAGAATCCACCCATCCTCATACTCAACTTTAGCTCCATCTGTAAAGTCTGCGTCCGGAAAAGTTTGCTTTAAACCTTCAAGCAACTTTATTTTATCTCTACACAGTACTTTTGCTTTTAAAGTAACGTACTTTGGTATATCTGCAACTAATTCAGACAGTTTCTTTCCTTCTTCAGCCAACAATTCCAAAACCTTTGCTATACTCATAGCTCCATCTCTCGCTAAGAGGTGTTCAGGAAAAACTAAACCCCCGTTACCCTCTCCACCAAAAACAGCTTTTAACTTTAACATAGTCTCAGCAACTACTGGAGATCCAACTGCAGTGTAAACTACTTCTCCTCCAGCCTCTCTAACTACATCTTCCACACACTTAGAGGAGGAAACGGGTGTTACAACAATCCCCCCACCATTTTTTTCAACGTAGTACTTAGCCATTAAAGCCAACATTACATCTTCTCCAACAAATTCTCCTCTCTCATCCACAAATGTTGCTCTGTCTGCATCACCATCGTGAGCAACTCCTAAATCTGCTCCAACATTTTTAACACACTTCATTAAAAATTCTACATTCTCTTTTACTGGCTCTGGATTTCTACAAGGAAAAGTACCATCAGGATGAGCATTAATGCTCACACACCTACATCCAAGTTTTCTTAAAAGTTCTGGACTCGTAACACATCCAGCCCCATTTCCACAGTCAAGCACAACTTTAAACTTTTTTTCAGATATTAAATCCAAGTTTACTTTATCCAATATACCCTGTATATACATTCTCCTACAGTCTTCCCTGTAAACTTTACCCACCTTGTCCCAAGAAACAATTCTATATGATTTGCTCATGTACATTCTCTCACTTTCTTCATCCATAGACCTAGTAAACTCTCTTCCATCACTCTGTATGAACTTAATTCCATTGTACTCTCTTGGGTTGTGACTGGCAGTTACAACTACCCCTCCTGCTATATCTTTATTGCATTTTACATAGTATTGTAAAGCTGGAGTGGGCAATAATCCGAGATCTACTACATCACACCCAGCAGAAGTTATACCTGCAATTACAGCACTCTTTAACATAGGACTTGAAAGCCTAGCATCCATACCAACTGCAAGAGTACCATCTCTAAGAGTGGCTATTACTCTTCCAAGATTTGTAGCCATTTCTACAGTTATCTCATCATTGGCAATTCCTCTCACACCATCTGTACCAAAGAGTTTTCCAGCTCCACCAATCCTCATAAGTAAAAATTATGTTTTCCAACTATATCCTTTTTTCCCCACGTTTTTTATTTCGTTGTAAAGCTCCTTTAGAACTTCCATGTAGTCCACTTCACCTTTCTCCACAGCGTCCATTTTTTCTTCCAATTTCCTTGTTCTTTCTTCGCTTACGAATTCTCTATAATTTTTGTATAGGTAATTGTAAACTTTTATTCCCATTCTCGTTGGTACAAGCTTACCTTTGACCTCCCTGATATAGTTTCTCTGAAAGAGTTTTTCTAATATTGTTGCATAAGTTGAAGGCCTACCTATTCTTCTCTCTTTCATCATCTGAATAACTTCTGATTGAGTTAAAAGTGGTTTAGCTGGTAAAAGTTTTATAACTGCTTTTTCTTTAAATTCTCCCTCTGGTAGTGGTTCTCTAACTTTTACAGCTTTGTAAAGCTCATAAGCTCTACCTTCAGCTTTAACAATTCTTTCCTCATCCAATTCATACTTTTCTGAGTTTAGTTTTACCTCTATTTTGTAATTCGATATTTCTACAACGTAGTTCTTACACTGACTTGCCATGAACCTTCTAAATACTAAATCGTAGAGAGAGTAATGTTTCCAAGTTATGTTATCCACAGATATTACTCCTTCCTGAATTAACCTTCTCAAAGTATCTCTATCAATGGGTCTTGTAGGTCTAATACACTCATGAGCCCCCTCTGAATACCAATCTCTTGGATGAAAATCATCACCAAGCCACTCTTTGGCAATTCTCATACCAACTTCACTAACTCTCGTGGAATCTGTCCTGTGATATGTAATTAAACCACTTTCAAATAAATCCTGAGCTATACGCATCGCTTCTGCAGTACTCATTTTTAAAATTGCATTTGCATCTCTCAGTAAAGTATCGGTTGTATATGGAGGTAATGGTGTTTTTTCTTCTTTTCTTCTTTCGATTTCTTTAACTTTAACAATTACATCGAATTCTCCCTTCTTTCTCTCACTGAGTTCAATAGATATACCAAATTGTTTTATAAACAAAACGTACTTCTTCTTCTTGTGTTCATTAAATCTTTCAATTATCCATCCTAGAACTGGAGTTTGAGCTCTTCCCGCAGATAAATTTTTAGAGTTAAAAACATCCCAAAGCTTTTGGCTTAACTCGAAACCTATCCATCTATCTTCAACTCTCCTAACTATTTGAGCTTTTACGAGGTTATAGTTAATATCTCTTAAATTGTTTATTGCATTTAAAACAGCTTTAAGAGTGACTTCATGAAATTCAGCTCTCCTTATTCTACCACAACCGGAAAGTAAGTTAGCAATATCCCACGCTATTTTTTCTCCTTCGCTATCAGGATCTGTACCAATAATTATTTCACCAGTATCATGTGCCAATTTTCTCAAAGATTCTACTCTAACAGATGAGCTATCTATGTTTTCACTATTACACTTAGGACATTTTTCAGAATCACTCGTAAATTGATACCCACAATCTCTACACCTCTTTATTGGAGAGTACACCGGCACAAAAACGTCTTTCTTTACTATAACTCCGTGATAACCTTCTTCAGTCGTTAGATCTGTAATATGGCCCAAGCTCGCAGAAACTAACAGAATAAATGGGGCTGCAGGAACTTCATAGGAAACTACACCTTCCATAACTTTAATACTTGGTTTTCCAAAAAAACGTGAAATTTGTTTAGCTTTAGTGGGGCTTTCAACAACAAATAAAGCTGGTTTAATTATATCACTTACAGCCTTCTTTCTCAATTTTTTCCTGCTTTCGTCTATTTCCTTTTTCAAATCATCGAAATTTACCTCCTCAATTCTCTTAAATTCCAAATCAAAATGTTTTGCCCTTTCTAAAAAGGCAGATCTAATACATTCATCATCTTCAAGTAGAAATGAAGCTCCCTTAGTTATACCTCCAGCAAAAAGTCTTGAAGTTCTGCCAGATCCTTGAATATATGTTCTTAAATCCGGAAAGATTACTTCTCCTTTTCTGAAACAAACATCTTTTGCCTTAGCTTCTCCTTTTTCTATAAATCTTTTTAACATTTCTTTTGCTTCTTCATCGCCAAGTTTATCCTCTATTCCAAATATCATTCTCAAAATCTTAAGCATTTTTGGGGAAATAGTATCAATATCTTCAACTTTAACAGTAAAAATAGGTGCTTTGACAAATATTGAAAACCTGATTCTTTCGGGTAAATCTAAGCCCCTAACAAGAGTGCCATAGTAGTAAGAAGTGCCAACTAAGTAGTCCAATTCTCCCCTTTCAAATTTCCCATAAACTTCATCTTTTCCACTTCCAGCTATCAAACCTACATTAAACTTGTCTTTCAATTTTTCAAATATTTTTTCCGCTTCTTCAGTGTTTCTCGCATATATTATTCCACCAGAACCCATTTTTTCCATTATAAAAGATATAGTTTCAATATTTGAATTTTCAACAACAATATCCTCCACATTTCTTATAGTGTGGTGAGAATATCCCACATCAAAGTTTAACAGTTCTCTAAACAATTTAACTTTCTCTCCTTTTTTAGCTGTGGCTGTTGAAACCATTAAAACCCCTTTAGCTTCTCCTTTCCATTCTCCATCATATCTAAAACCTAATAGCTGCAATATTTTATCCACGTTTTTTGAAGCCTTTAATATTGAATCAACATCATCTACAAATATGAAGTTGTAACAACACCTCATCTTGAAAAAGTTCTTAGCTAAAAATTGCGATGTTGTTATTAAAATTGAGTCTTTTCTACTACTGAGCAATTCAAAAAATTTCTCTTTTTCCGCTTTTTTCATTTTACTGTTATAGTGCAGTATTGTTATTTCCCCTTCCTCATTTAAACCATAATCTATCCCCGCTTTTTCACATAAATTAATTAATCTTTTACAACTTTGATCAGAGAGTAAAGATGTTGGAAACAACAAATAACATCTCCTCTTTTGTTTTGCTAAGAATAGAGACATAGCTATACCAAATGTAGTTTTTCCAACTCCAGTAGGTGCAACAGCAGCAAAACTTTCTCCACTAAAAACTCTTTTTGCCCACATTTTTTGTAATGATGTAGGATATCCTATATGCTTCTCAAAAAACCTTACAAATTCATCAACACGAAAATCTATCTTAAATTTACAAAGAGATATTCTTTTTTTATAACAAATTCCTTTTTCTATTTCGTCAATACTTAAATCTCCACCACACTGCGGGCATAGTTTTCTGTAAACTGCAAACATAGATTAGAGAATTGCATATCACATATATTGAGTTGTCGGATTAATATTGAATAAATGGTTTTGCTACCTCGTATAGCTTGTAAAGAACATAAAGCAATATTACTGAGGATACAGTATCTAACATAAAGTGTATTTTTTCGTTTTTAACAAATAGGCAAGAAAGACCAGTCATATAAACCACAAAGAACGTACTGGATAAGATTGTTTTGTGATCCGTAAAATCGAAATACACAAGTTTATCTTTAACTATGAAGTATAAATAAATAGCCAACCAGAAAACAGCTATTGCAATTAAAGCCATCAAAAGAGAAATTATGTTTGAGAAAATATCATAAGGGCAGTTCTTTCCAATTAAAACTAAAACGCTACCATATACAAGTGCATCTTTAAATTTGCTGGGTTCAAATTTTTCCAAGCCAATTGCATTTGCTAAGTAGAGTGAAGAAATTAGGAGAAGTATAACTAAAAAGAGTTCAACCCAAACTACTAAACCCCAAAAATAATGCGCAATACCATGTATAAACAATCCAAAATCAGCCAATAAATAAAAAGTAACTATAGATTTCAAGTAATCTTCATGTTTTTCCATTTCGTACTTAGGGCTGAAAGAAAAACCAAGTAAACCAGAAATGGTCGTTACAAAACTAAACCAATAGAGGACTATAAATTCATAATTAATCATCTCAGCTGTAAACCTCCTCTCCTGGGTGAACAGTAATTCCATTGCTATCTATAACAAAGTGATGTGTCTTTTTACTATGGTTGCTACCTCTCATCTTGAATATCTCCAAGCTTCTCGTTCTGGTGTTTTCATACTTTTGGTAGTATAATACTATGGTACCCTCTGTAACAAAGTTCTCCACACCGAATCTACTTATGGCACCATTTTCAATAACTTCGCAAGTTAAAATTGACGTTAAACCCAGAACTTCAAAAGTTGTAGATATTCTGAGTAATTCTACTCTAAACTTAGCCGGATCTTGTATAGCAAATCCTATGGATGTCGTAGAATCTAAAGCACATCTGAGAGCTCCAATTTCGTCTTGTATTGTAATAACATTGTCTATCAAAGATCTCGTATCAAACGGTCTTATATCTACATACTTTTCATCAGTTGGCAGACCAATTTTGGTTGATGTAGCATCTACTATAGCAAGCATATTTTCATCTTCATATTTCTCAATATCCCATCCAAAAGTAGAGAAATGCTCTCTTATGTGCTGAGGTCTTTCTTCAGTAGCAACAAATATACCCGGTTCATTGTACTGCCTAATTCCATTAAGTAAGAATTGCATAGCAAATATTGTTTTTCCAGAACCAGATGTACCTGTTACAAGGTATGACCTATCCCTTATTAATCCGCCATCACACAATTCATCAAATCCCGGAATTCCAGTTGGTACTCTTTCCAATTTACTTCCTTCACTCATATTATTAACCTCCTAAGTTTCTATTAAGTTTAAATATATTTCGAGAAACTTATTAATGTTATTAATGTTCTCACAATTATGACATCATCATCGAATATTTTTATTTTTTACTACATACCAAAAGTTTAAATTGTTTGTGGTAGTTATAATAATATGGCTGAAAAAATTACCGTAAGCCTAATAAAGGCTGATATAGGCAGTTGCCCAGGACATGCTGTTGTATGGGATGAAACAATTGAAGTTGCAAAGTCTATTCTTGAAGATAAAAAACAGAGTGGAGATATATTAGATTATAGAGTTCTAAATTGCGGTGATGATACCGAACTAATTATGCTTCACAAAGAAGGTGTTGATAGTGAAAAAATCCACGGAATAGCATGGGAAGTGTTTGAAAAATGTACAGCTAAAGCCAAAGAACTAAAGTTATATGGTGCTGGACAGGATTTGTTAAAAGATGCTTTTTCTGGAAATGTGAGGGGAATGGGTCCCGGAGTGGCTGAAATGGAATTTACTCCAAGAAAATCAGAACCGCTAATAGCATTTATGATGGATAAAACCGAGCCGGGAGCATTCAACCTACCTATATTCAGAATGTTTGCAGATCCATTTAATACAGCAGGATTGGTTATAGATCCATCACTTCACAACGGATTTGTTTTTGAAATCTGGGACATAATGGAACACAAAAGAGTTTTCATGAAAACACCTGAAGAAATGTACGATATATTAGCATTGATAGGAGGAAAATCAAGATTTGTAATAAAAAGAGTTTACCCCAAAGAAGGTGGAAAACTCCCTGCTGACGAGCCAGTTGCTGTTGTAAGTACTGAGAAGCTATATCAAATTGCTGGAGAGTACGTTGGAAAAGATGATCCTGTTGCTCTTGTAAGAGCTCAGAGTGGTCTACCGGCAGTGGGAGAAGTTCTTGAGGCTTTTGCATTTCCGCACCTTGTTAGTGGATGGATGAGAGGCAGTCATAACGGACCATTAATGCCAGTCCCATTCAAGTACGCAAAGTGTACAAGATTTGATGGCCCTCCAAGAGTGATTGGTGCAGGATTCCAAGTTGGAGAGAGCTGGTTAGTAGGACCTGTAGATATGTTTGATGATCCTGCTTTTGATTATACAAGGCAGAAAGCACAAGAAATAGCTGAATACATGAGAAGACACGGTCCATTTGAGCCACACAGATTGCCACATGAAGATATGGAGTACACTACGTTGCCAAAAGTTCTCGAAAAACTTGAAGACAGGTTTGAAAAAATATAATTTTTTAATTTATTTTTATCTGTTTTGTATATTTTATTTTAGTCTTACATCTAAAAAGTTGAACTAAAACTCTTTCAATTCAACAGTATTGATTAATAGATATAATTATTAATCATCCATAAAAGAAATTATATATGAGAAGTTATAACATTAAGATATGATGAAGCTTAATCATTATTTAAATTTTATTACAAAAAATGGAAAAAAGATAACGATACGTCCTGCTACAATAAGAGATAAAGACAAGCTTGTAGAGATGTATCTCAACTTTCATCCTGAAGATAGATGCTTAGGATTACCTCCTGTATCTAAGCCAGCAATAGAAGCTTGGGTAGAATACATACTTGATAGTGGCTTTTCACTTGTTGCTGAATGTGATAACAAGATAGTTGGCCATGTTGCAATAATTCCCGCTGGAAATAACACTGGAGAGTTATGCATATTTATATTAAGAGGTTACCAAAATCTTGGCCTTGGTCAAAAAATGATGAAAGAAATAATTGAGATGGCTAAGGAAAAAGGACTAAGAGGAATATTTTTAACTACATCGAGGTGCAACGTTAGAGCAATTCACGTTTTTAAGAAAATGGGATTTAAAGTTATGGATTCATGCTATGACTATGAAATGTACTTACCATTAAAAGATTAAAATGAAAAAGGAGTTATTTCTACTTCTACTTATTTTACCTCCATTAACAGGGCACGGACTAATTGCTGTATGTCCAAACCCTGAAAAAAATTACAAAGCTGAATGGATTGTCGCGAATTGCTCAAACTGTAGTTTGAAAGTAATAGGCAAAAAAATTTGGAAAAAAGATGTCTTTAGTCTTACGATTATTACCAACAATAAAACTGCCTTTCTTAAAGAGTTTCCAGAATTTAAAAATTTAAAACCTTACATAGAAGATGGAATAGTACTGCCAAATAGAGGTGCAAAAATTGTACTTAAAGATGGTAACAATATCTCAAATTTTACGTATAAAAACGCTAAAAAAGGTGAAATTTTTTATAAAACTAATTATTGGCATATATGTTATGAGGATTGGTCAAACTTTAAACCAATAACTTTGAACACAACATACACAATAATTCAATCTCCATCAAATTATAAATTCGAATGTGAAAAAGCTATTGTGTTTTCATACACCTATACATATCCTGCCATAAATTCAGAAAATGTAACATACTACTTAGAAAAAAATACGGTTGGAGGGACACCATCACAAGAACTAAATTTAAAAAATGTTCATTTTTTAGCAGGCAGCTACAGATTTTTTCACTACAAATTTGCAATTTTATGGAGAAATAATGTAACAGAGAGCATTATAACTACTGAAAATTGGAAATGGTGTAATAGAGGTTACTACGTAGTTTTTAAAGATAAAAACGTATCCAATTTTCTGTTCAAAGTTATACAACACGATAAAATGTATGTAGATGGATTTCCAAAGAAAACTCGTCGTTACTATTTAATTAACAACAACAAATTTTCTAAAATTAATAAAAAAGAGTTTAAAGGTAAAATCACTATATTTATTCTACCCGACTGCAGCGTTCATAATCCAATTATTGAAACGATAAATTCTGCAAAAAATAGACTATACATAGAGGCACCTTACTTGTTATATTATCCCGAACTCATAAATGCAATAAAAAATGCTTCAAAGAGAGTTAAAATACTAATTTTGCTAAGTAAAATAGACAACTGTAAATACTTGGAAAGTATTCCAAACGTTTCTGTAAAATTTTATCCACATATCCACGGTAAATTGATAATTTCAGATGAAAAAGCAATAATTACAAGTGCAAACTTAGATAAATGTGGTCTTGAAATGAATAGGGAGATGGGTGTTATTGTGTATGGTAAAGTTAGTGACTGGTTAGCTAAAAAATTTATGGACGATTATAATTTCGGAATTAAAAGTTTTAAGATCAATAAAAGCAAATTTTTGCTTTTTATTGTATTTTTCGCAATCATAGCAACATTGTTGTTTGCAACACTCTCATACTACAAAATTTTATTACCAAGAAAGAAGATGTAAAAATATGAAGACAGCATTAGTATTTCATAAATCATACTTAGAACATGAGCAAACTTCTACTCATCCAGAAAGAAAAGAAAGGCTTGCTTATACCTTAGATCAGTTAAATGAAGAAGGAATATTCGAATTTAATGTAAAAATTGTTCCTCCCGAAAAAGCTGAAGAGGAAGATATACTTGCAGTACATACTAAGGATTATCTCGAGTTTCTAAAAAGAGAGAGTAAAACTGGTGGAATTATAGACTGGGATACTGTAATACCTGTTGGATTGTATGAAGGTGCTTTATTAGCTGCTGGTGGAGCGATTACTGCCGCTAAGTTAGTAGCAGATGGTATTGCCGAAAATGCTTTTGCTATGGTAAGACCCCCTGGGCATCACGCAAAACCAAATATAGGTGCAGGATTTTGCTATTTAAACAACATAGCTATAGCTGTTAGATGGTTACAAAGAAAAAGAGGCTTTAGCAGAATATTAATTTTAGATTGGGATGCCCACCACGGAGACGGAACACAAGAAATATTTTACAAAGATCCCACAGTATTATTCATATCCCTTCATCAAATGCCATTGTATCCTGGAACAGGATATCCCGATGAAGTAGGTGCTGGAGAAGGTGAAGGATATACTGTTAATGTACCACTACCTCCAGGAGCGGGAGATGAATGTTACATGCTTGTTTTTGATGAAATAATTGAGCCAATTGCACATAGTTTTAGACCAGAGTTTATAGCAATCTCAGCTGGTCAGGACAATCATTTTACAGATCCACTCACATCTTTAGCTCTTACAGCAAATGGTTATGCAAGATTGATGAGTAAAGCAAAAAACCTTGCAAAAGAGTTGTGTGAAGGAAGGATGTTTGCTGTATTAGAGGGCGGATATAGTATAGAGATGGCTCTACCTTACACAAATTTAGCAATAATTGCAGCTATGGCTGGATTAGATACTTCAAATATTAGGGAGCCAGAATCATACTTAAAAATTCTAAAAAAAGTAAAGGATCCAAACGCAATAGTAAAAGTTAGAAGTACTGTAGAAAGAGTTAAAAAGATACATTCATTATACTGGAGCTGTTTCTTTTAAATTAGGTGACCAAACTATGAAAATTCCTGAGATAGTAGAAAAAATATGGGATAAGTACAACCTACCAGAAAATGTAAGAGAGCACTGTATTGAAGTTGCAAAACTTGCATTGGAAATAGCTGAAAATGCAAAAAAAAGAGGATACAATGTAGATATAGATGCTGTGAGATTAGGTGCTCTACTGCACGATATTGGTAGAGCAAAAACACATGGAATTGAGCATTTCGTTGTTTCTGGAGAAATACTAAGGAAAGAAGGTTTAGATGAAAAAATAGTTAAAATTGCTGAAAGACATTTCTCCTGCGGAATTAAAGCTGAAGAAGCTAAAGCATTAGGTTTACCTGAAAAAGATTTTATGCCTGAAACATTAGAAGAGAAAATAGTAACATTTGCAGATAACCTAATATTCGATAGGAAAAGAGCAAGTTTTAAAGAATTTTACGAAAAATTAAAAGAATTAAAAAATCGTGTTAAGGAAAAGTGGATAGTGGATAGAAGTTTGGAAAGAGCCTTAAAACTTAAAGAAGAAATAGAAAAAGTTAGTGGAATGAAGTTCTAAGGTGGTAGATATGAAGTACAGAATAACAAAAATAGAAATGAGAGATGACAATCACGTAATTGTATATATGAAACTTTCTGAAAAAAGGGGATTTGCTGCACCAAAAGTAGAAGAAGTTTTCAGCGATCCATTTAGATTAGTGGAGTTTAGTAAACAAATCGGTAATGCATGTGTTAATTCTATTGTGGATGATGCATACATAACTCTCGACTACGCTCAATACAGTGAACTTGAATTAAAAGTTGGTGATTATGTAGAATTGGAGATAAAACCTTATGGTGAGGTGTGATGCCAAGAAGAAGATGCAGAAGATTTTTCTCAGAATTTCCCGCTTATCCTGGAATTGTGGAGTTTACTCCAGAAGAGCTTGAAGCACTCAGGTTATCGGATATAGAAGGACTAACCCAGATAGAAGCTGCTGAGAGAATGGGAGTATCTCAGCCCACATTCCATAGAATCTTAAAAGAGGCAAGAAGAAAAGCAAGTATTGCAGTAGTAGGAGGAGCCAGTATAAATGTATTTGGTGATATATCGAGAGTTGTAGTTTGTAGAGAGTGTGGTTACTCTTGGAAAATACCGTTTTCAGCAGAGTTGGGTGCAGTTTCTTGCCCAAAATGTGGAAAAATTTTAAACTTTGAATTTCGTGGTAGAAGGAGGAGGAGAGGAAGGCATTGGGATTAAATCAGGATTTAACAAGATTTAACTAAAAAATTAAAAAACATAGCTAATGTTTAAAATTTCGGGAAATATTACTTCTATAAACTTTTCTCCATTGTATATCTTAACTTTTACACCCTCTAACTTTTTAGCTGCTTCAATACATGAATTTACACAACAGTTGAGTTTCTTAGCTGTTAAAATCGAATAGGCAATAACCTCACAATCAGATTCGTTTAGTAAAACTTCTTCAATCTTTTTTCTTGAATCTGGATAGGTATCTCCTATTAAGTGTGAAACTCTACCCATGCCATAAACTACATACTTTCTTTCAACTTCCCAATCATCAATTAAAGATACAAATTTGTTTTTAAATCCTTCAAAAACATCTGGATTTGTCCTTCCAATTTCAGCTATTCCAAGAGGAGCTCCAATACAATACGCACCACTCTCATCACTTAAATGCCAGAAAAGCCTTAAAATAAAGTTTCTTGCAGTCTTACCTTTACAAAGGTAACCTAAGGCCTCAGCACCCCTAAATCTATAAAATTCATCTGAATCGTAGAGAAATAGCATCGCAAGTGAAGGCTTTCTTATTTTCCAATACTCCTTATTTTCAAGATACTTTTTTAGTTTGTCTCTCATATTATATCCTATAAAACATTTTTAATTAAATTGATTGCTTTTCCAGCCACATAATCACCAACATAACCTGAAATAAATGCGACTACTCCAAGTATAGCAAACGCTATTGGATGAAACTCAACTATACCGGCAAAAACTGCAAAAAACCAGTTTATCAATATGCAAACTAAGTTTGCAACTCCTCCATTCACGTATTCTGTTAAAATTCCAAGAGCCAAGAAAGATATGAATCCAACTAAGCTAAACCAGTAGGGCTTTATAACATCGTACCATGGGCTAACAAACAAACAGAAAGATATTGCAAGCAAGGCAGTTGCTATACCATAACCCCTTCCACAAGATCTGTATGCTAAGGATACCCAGAAAACTATTAAAAATCCACCTAAAACTGAGATGTTTTTAAACGGGGCTTTAAGAGGGATTATTGCTTCAAGAATTGGTTTTAAGTTCAGATAACTCATTAGAGTGAATATTATATATGCTGAAATAACAGTAATCAATAATTTTTCAATTGTGCCATCAACAAAACTACCAGAAACATCTTCTACATACTTCATGTTTTTTCATCCCCGTAACAAACTTTAAATGTCTTTTTAACATAGTTTCATAGTCTGTTCTCGCATCACCAAGGTACTCTTCACTTAAATAAACGCATGAGCATTGCATACATTCCCAAGTAACAAACATGGTATAAAACGCTATTCTGCAAGGCTTTATATGCTTGGTTGGAAGGTAAACTTTCTTCCCACCTATTTTTTTTACTTCTTTAAATAAGTTTTTTTCCTCTTTATTTGATATATACTCCACACTCGGATCGACCTTGTAAACATTGAAGAGCCTATGTAAAACTATTCCATCTACACCCATATCAACGAAACTCTTAACGAGCTTCGGAATCTCCTCCAAATTGTCTTTGAAGATAGTTATATCAACGAAAATCGTTATTTTGCTATTTCTTTCCCTCTTTTCTTTAATCAGTAGTTCTAAATTGTCAATCGCTTTTTCTCTTCCGTTAAAAGTGTATATTCCGAAAGAAATCTCGTCCAAACCGCTGTTGAATATCTCATCTATATACTTGTCCACGAGAAATCCGTTCGTCCCCATACTTGCTTTGATTCCAAGGGATTTAACATACCTCACAAGATCGAAAATCTTGGGGTGGAGGAGTGGTTCACCCCATCCATGAAGACACACTTCTTTAAAACTGCTGAGGGGCAACTTTTTGAAGTCTTCAAAATCTATGTATCCTACTGGCCTTTCCAAATACTTTCTCATGCAAGGTTTACAGTTCATAAAACAGTCGTTAGTGGACTCCACCTGCAGTATTTCAGGTCTAATTATTCTTGATAGCAACAGCTATCCCTCAAAAACAAAATAATATATAAAAAATATCATTTACCAAATATCCTAGATAACCTACCAACTATACTTGACTTAAAGCAGAGTAAACTTGCTCCAACTAACCCAAATACACCCATTACGTGGCTAAGCATGTATGCTTGATAGGCACTAATAGACACTACACTATGTAATGCCGTTACAGATGCTGGTGCACACATTCCAATCCCTCCAAGTATAATTTGATTTGGAAGAGTATTTATAATTTTGCCTAATTTACACTATTGTGCGTAAACTTTATTAAATATTCCCCAAAAAAGTATATGGAGGTGATAAAAATATGTGCACTCCCGTATATGTTACAGTTAAAGCGGCATCAACTATGGCACCTATAATAAGTTACCTCGTAGGGGCTGTTGTTCTTGGAATAGGGTCTGCTTTGTGCTTCTTTAAGGCATTCAGAACAAAAGAAGAAGTTTCGAGTTAAATCTAATCTTTATTTTTAATAAATTTTATTCAACTGCCAGTTTAATCCGCTTTTAAATATAACAAATTTGAAAATTTATACTAACAAAGTATATGCTAACCATTTGAGCTAATTCAAAAAATTTAAAAAGTGCTAGTCTGATTGTCTTGGGTCAAAAAATCAGGTGTATGCCATGAGTACGGTGAAGCTTGTAGAAGTCATTCTTACTGCAGAAGTGTACAATAGGTTTGAAGAACTCACAGAAGACGATATTCCAAAAGAAATAAGAAAAATGTTTTACAGTAAAAACGGAATTAGCAGACCTCTTGTAGTAAAGTTGGATATGCTAAAAAGCATAGGTAGTGCAAAGCACGTTGAAGAAACTTTGAAGTTGCCTTTTGTAGATTTAAACAACCTAACAAAACAAGTATTACTAACTTCTTTACCAGCTGCAGCAAAATGGTTTGCTTCAAAAGGGTTAGAGAGGATTAAAAACAATCCTGTTCTTGCATACTACTACCAGAACGATGGTTTTGATGTATCTTATGAAGAAGCAAAAAAAAGGAATTTACCAAAACATAGTGATAAAGAATGGCTCAAAACAGTTATTGCTGAATTAGAGAAGAACAAGGAAACAGCGGAAATGTTAGGATTAGTAAGAATATACTCTCCAGAGGATATAAAAGTTAACTTTAAAGATGTTGCTCTTGATGAAGAACAATTAGAAGAAATAAGGAAGATAGAGGTTGCAATGGAAGAAAGAGAGTATCTGAAAAAAATTGGAGTTATTGAAATAGGTAAGCTTTTGTTCATAGGTCCCCCCGGTACAGGTAAAACCACTACTGCAAGAGCTTTAAGCAAGAAATTGAAAATACCCCTCGTAGAAGTAAAGCTATCTATGATCACATCTCAGTACTTGGGTGAAACATCGAAAAACATAGAGAAAGTATTTGAAATAGCAAAAAGGCTAAATCCATGCATTCTCTTCATAGACGAGTTTGATTATGTGGCAAAAACAAGAACAAGCGATGAACATGCAGCTGTTAAAAGAGCTGTTAACACACTACTGAAATCTATTGACGAAATAAATCTTGTAGAAGATGGTGTAATACTCATTGCAGCAACAAATCATCCAAGTTTATTAGATCCTGCAGTGTGGAGAAGATTCGATAAGATAGTCGAATTTCCAGAACCACAAGAAAAAATAAGAAAAAGAATTCTTGAGTTAGCCTTAAAAAAAGTTGATGGAGACTATAATATAGACGAAATAGTAAAACTAACAGAAGGATTTACAGGATCAGATTTAAAGCTTGTAGTCAGAGAGGCTGTGTTAAAAGCACTCTTAAGAGGAGAGAAAAAAATAACTATGGACGACCTACTTCAAGCTGTGGAAGATGTTAGAAATAGGTTGTGTCTAAAAACATCCTACTAAGGCTATGAAAGTAGTACTACTTGGAACTGGTGATTCTCCGGGTACACCTGTTATAGGCTGTCACTGCAGAACTTGCGAGAATGCAAGAAAGTATGGGTGGGAGAGGAGAAGGTTCTCCATCCTTATTAAAAATGAAGAAAAAACGATGATAATTGACACTTCCCCCGATATGAGATATCAACTACTCAAAATGAATGTAGAAAGAGTTGATGCAGTTATATGGACTCACTGTCACTACGATCATTTTGCTGGATTCGGAGATTTCTACAGAGTTCAAGATGATGTTGTTGTATATACCTCACCTGAAGTACATGAGGATATTGGAAAGTACATGGACTTTATGAAGTATAAACCAATTGAAGTAGAGAGCTACGAACCTTTTAAAGTTATAGGATTAAAAGTTACAATCGTAGATGTAAATCACCCTCCTCTACGAAGGGCTCATGGTGTAGTTATAGAAAAAGATGGATACAAAATAAGCATAAGTGGAGATACAAACATAGATATACCAAACAAAAGTATAGAAGAAATGAAAAATCCAGACCTGTTCATAGTTGAAGCCTTAGCTCCAAAATTTCACTTTAGAAAACACATGAATGCTGAAGAAGCTATGCTCTTATCAAAAAAGCTAAAAGCAAAAAAAGTTGTTTTAACACACATGAGTCACTTTTTCCCACCGCACAACGTAGTTATAAAGAAGTATCCCGCTGGCTATGACTTCCAAACATTTGAGTTTAATGGTAAAAAAGAAAAACAAGATTTGAGTTCATTTATTTAATGATCGCTGGATTAGATATTGGTGGAGCTAATACAAAGTGTGTTATATTAGATGAGAAAACTGACTTTAAGCTTGTTTACTATCCTCTTTGGAAGAAAGATAATTGCAAAAAATTCGTTGAGCTGCTCAAAAGCTTTGGAGAATTTAAATCTGTTTGCACAGTTACTACTGCAGAAATATGTGATACATTTAAAACAAAAGAAGAGGGAATTAAATTCGTTGAAAATGCTGTAAAAAAAGCATTTCCAAAAGCAGTACATCTATTTTTAAATTGTAATGGTGAAATAAAAGAAGCTATGAATCCTCCTCAGGAATTCGCTGCATCCAATTGGGTAGCTTCAATCAAATACTTAATGGAAAAAGGTGAAAGAGATTTTTTATTTGTAGATATTGGATCAACAACTACTGATATAATACCAGTTAAAGATAAAATTCTTTCAGGAAAATCAGATTTTGAAAGATTGAGGAGAGGGGAGCTACTCTATTTAGGAGTTCTTAGAACTCCAATTTTTTACGTACTTAGATATTCAAAAAAAGTTCATGCCCCTACAGTTCCAGAGTTTTACTCTACGGTAGGAGATGTTTTCATAATTACAGGAGATATTGATAAAGAAAAGTATAGCTGTGAAACACCAGATGGAAGGGGAAAAACTTACGATGAATGCTGCCAAAGAATTGCAAGACAATTCTGCTGTGATAAAAATGAGATAAACTGTGAGGAAATAGCTTTTGAAGTCAAAGAAGAATTTTTAAAGTTGATTAAAAATGCAGTAGAATGGCAAATTAAAAAGTGGAATTTAGACAAAGTAATCGTTTGTGGATTGGGGGATTTCGTATTAAAAGAGATTACAAAAGATTTAGGAATTAAGTGTAAAATGTTAAGAGATGAGATTGGTGAGTTTTCATATGTTTTTCCATCATACGCATGTGCAATGTTGGCTAAAATGAGGTACAAAAAATGGAGGTAATCGTGGCTAAGCTGGGAGGAAGTATTGCTAGAAGAAGATTTGATAGGCTAAAAGGTATTTTAGAAGAGCTAAGCTACGCAAAGAAAATAGTAATTGTGCCTGGTGGTTGGATTTTTGCCGATATATCAAGACTAATAGATTTAAAGATTGGATTGGAGGATGAAACATCCCATACACTTGGTATTATGAGTATGGAAATGTTCGCGAAAGTTTTACTCGACGTAGGAAAAGAAAAATTTAAGCCTGCATTACTAAATGAGCTGGTATTTAATAGAGAAAGAGAAAACAGATTCATCTTACTACCCTATTCATCAAATATGCATAAATTAGATTTACCTAAGAGCTGGGAGGTTACATCAGATAGCTTAGCTTTGTGGACTGCTAAAATGCTAAAAAAAGAGTACAATGTTAAAGTTATTAAAATAACAGATGTTGATGGAATTTTTGTTAATGGTAAATTAGTAAAGAAAATTAGGGCTGAAGAAGTGAAAGGATGCCTTGATCCATACTCTCTCAAGTTTATAAGAGAATTCGAAATACCCGTATTTGTTTGCAATGGAATTATTAAAAACAGAGTAAAAAGTTATATATTGGAAGGCCAAACGCTGGGCACGTTAGTTATATAATGGGGGTGTTCAAAGAATGGAAGTTAAAAGGTGTGTAACGTGTGGTTCTAACTTAGTAGGAACAAATTACGTTGCTTTTCCATGCCCATCTTGTGGAGAAACGATATACAGATGTAAAAGATGTAGAAAATTGGCAAACCCATATACATGCGAAAATTGTGGATTTACAGGGCCTTAAGGAGGTGTCCATATTGGCAAACGTAATTATGAAGATAAGAGTGATGCCAACCGGCGTAGATGTAGATTTAGATAAAATTAAGGAGCGTATAAAAGAAGTTGTTCCTGAAAATGTAGAAATTAGAGATATGGGTGTACAGCCAATTGCATTTGGACTTAAAGCAATAGTCGTAGCAGCTGTAGCTCCAGATGAAGGAAACATTGGTGAAAAGTTTGCAGAAAAAATAAGAGAAATAGAAGGAGTTGAAAGTGCAGAAGTTGAATCAGTAGAATTACTTTAAATTTATCTTTTTTAAAACTATTTTTGGAAAACTAAATGGACCGGTGGGGATTTGAACCCCAGGCCTCCGCCATGCCAAGGCGGCGCTCTACCGCTGAGCTACCGGCCCTTCTTAAATTTAAACTTACATAAGATTTATGAAGTTTGCGGTCAGCAAAATTACTGACATGGATAAAAACATAAAACTCCTTGGAATTGTAAGTTTTCTAAACGATATGAGTAGTGAAATGATATTTCCAATACTACCTTTTTTCTTAGCTACTCTCGGAGCCAATTCAGTACTAATTGGTTTTTCAGGAGGTTTACTGGAAGGTATTTCAGGAATTATGAAAGTAGTATCTGGATACATTTCTGATTTAATTGGTAAAAGAAAACCCATAGTTATAATGGGATATAGTCTATCTCAGCTATCTAAGCTTGGAATTGCTTTATCAAAAACAGCATACACCTCAATTTTGTTTTTATTTTTAGAGAGAAGTGGTAAAGGTTTAAGAACAGCCCCAAGAGATGCTTTAATTGCAGAAAGTTCTAAAGAAAAAGGCCGAGCTTTTGGATTTCATCGTGCAATGGATAGTTTTGGAGCAGTATTAGGAGCAATATTTGCTGCAATTCTTTTTGTTTGGATAAATGAAAGAATGATAATTTTAATTGCTACAATAATTGGTATTCTATCTATTTTCCCCCTAATAGCTTTAAAAGATAAAGCATCAACAACAAAACCTAAACTAAACTTGAGAGTGAAAAAGTACATCGCATGTTCAATAATATTTGGCTCAGCAAACATTAGTTACATGTTTTTTCTACTTAGGTTTGATATTGTAAATGCCCTAATTATGTATGCTTTGTTCAATCTTGTTTATGCTTCCCTATCTTATCCAATCGGAATAATATCAGATAAAATTAAGAAAAAAGTAGTTGCTTCAATTGGATACATATTTATGTTTATAACCTGCATAACCGCCATATTTATACCGGAAGTATCTCTAATTACACTTGGCATTTTTATGGCATTAACTGATGCAACTCAAAGAAGCTTTGTTGCTGAGATATCTGAAAGCTATGGTTTTAGCCTTGGAGCGTATCAACTCGTGTTTGGTCTGTCTGTCCTATTAGCCAACACAATTTATGGATGGCTTTGGGGGTTTAGTAAGATATACACTTTAATGCTCGCTGCAACGATGTCAATTGCTTCATCAATAGTTTTTCTAAAAATCTAAAATAAAAAAATTTATATTAATCCTGCTCTTTGTAGCAACATTATGTCTTCAGTTTCCAATTTCTTGCCTTTCTTGAACATCTCGTAAATCTCTTTTGCCTTCCTTATGAGTTCCTCTCTTTCCTGCTCTTCTTTGCTTTTTACTTGCTTCGCCTTCAAAGCTTTTATCACTTTATCAAGATCCTTTATATCTTTTCTAATCTTACCTATCTTTGCGTGACACTGGTCAGCCTCTTTCTTGCTTTTTAG
The DNA here is from genome assembly GCA_026988525.1 of Archaeoglobaceae archaeon. Classification (GTDB taxonomy): domain Archaea; phylum Halobacteriota; class Archaeoglobi; order Archaeoglobales; family Archaeoglobaceae; genus WAPX01. Next base: position 1,190 of record JALSLC010000003.1, on the reverse strand, counting down.
AAAGTTCTCGTGCATTTCGTCAGCCAATTTTCTTTTCTCATCAACCTGCTTGAAAATGGAAAGCATTTCTTCATGATATACGTCCGCTTTACCAACAAATTCCAGCATTTGTTGGTGTAATTCTTTTGCCTCTGCTTTAAGTTCTCTTATCTTAGCTATTAGCTTTTTAAACTCTTCATGTTTTTCAAGCTGTTCTTTTCTCTTTTCCAACTCTCTTTTTAGCTTAGCTATTCTTTCTATTAGCACTCTCTCCTTCTCAATCGTTAAAACGCTCGTTTGTTGTTTGAATTCAAGCCTTCTAATTTCTTTTTCAATTTCACCTAAGGGCCTTCCACCTTTATCGATGCTCTTCCTCAGTTTATCTAACTCTTTGTAAAGCATATCTATTTCATTGTGAATTTTGTTTCTCTTGGCTTTAATTTCTCTCGCCTTTTCGTTAAACTCGTCTCTTTTTATTTTACACTCCTTTGCCTTGGCTAACAACTCTCTAACTTCCTTGTTTAATTGATCTCTCTTATCTGCATATTCCTTTGCAAGTTTATTTAGTTCATCTCTCTTTTTTATAAGCTCCTGAAGGTCATTTTCAAGTTGCTCTTTCCTTTCAACCAATTTTTCCAGCATCATGTTCTCACAACAGTCCCGTTGTTTCGGAGACAATGGTATTTAATGGGTGCCAAAAAGCACCCGAAGTTACTTTGCCAGCCTACAAGATATGGAATTTAAATTTTTCTCTAAATATCGTTTAAAAAGTTTTCCAATATTCGATATATTTCACATTCTTTAAAAGTATATTTTACAGTAGTAAATTCTTTTTTAAATTCAGATACTTCATTTCTTAATGAATTTTCATCTTTTTTATTATTCACAGCGTCATAAATAAATCTTGCTATTTCCTTCATCTCCCCTTCCTTCATTCCCAACCTTGTAACTTCTTGAACTCCAATTCTTATTCCTGATGGATTTTCAGTTTTACTTAAATCATCCCACGGAAGAAGGTTCTTATTTAAAATTATATTAACTCTTTCAAGTTTCTTTGCAACAGGATCTCCTCCTCCAAATTTAGATACATCAACCGCAACTTGATGAGATTGAGTAAATCCCTTACTTTCACCAACAACTTTAAACCCAAGCTCATATAAACTCTCAGCAAGAGCTTTGGCATTTTTTACAATCTGTCTTGCATACTCTCT
>JALSLC010000002.1 GCA_026988525.1 Archaeoglobaceae archaeon | reverse complement strand
TAGTTGAATTCATCAGGCCTCTCAGAAGGGCATACTTTAACGCACTCTCCGCATGCTGTGCATGCGTCGGTTACGTATCTTGGGTTTATTTTTACTGTTACGTCGAAGTTTCCGGGTTCTCCAGATATTTCCACTATTTCAGAATTTGTGAAAACTGTAACTCTTTTTGAGTTTCTCAATCTTCTTATGTTTATCTCCATTCCACAGTATGGTGGGCAAAGCTTTGGAAAGTACTTATGCATTTGAATTACTCTACCTCCAAGGTATGGCCTCTTCTCTACCAAATAGACGTTGTATCCTGCTTCTGCAGCTTCTATTGCAGCAGTAATTCCAGCTATTCCCCCTCCAACTACTAATATCTCTTTACTAACTAAATTTTCCTCCTCTTTTGGTTTCTCCATTTTTTCCACTTTTGCTATCCCCATTCTTATGTAATCCTCAGCTAAAGCCTGAGTTTCCTCTCCTGGCTCATGGCTCCAAGCTACACCTTCTCTCAAATTGACTCTCTCAACAATACAATCAAAATCAAAAATATCTTGATTAATCCTTGGAGAGCAGGCTGCTATCACAAGTCTATCTTCCTTGCTAATCTCTGATTTTATGCAGTCTAAGGACTCTTTGCTACATAGAAATGGATGAACTTTTGCATTAAACTTCTCTGCAATTTTATCTACGTCAATTACCTCCCCTATACCGCAACCCGAACACACGTAAACGCGAACTACCATGCTGTACCTCCAAATTTATCATGCTTTTTAGTGATGCTAAAGCGTTGAAATTCGGATATTTGAATGTTTTGATAAAACATTTTTTCACAGAATTCGACAATCACAGTATAAAGTAAGCAGTGACAACAAATGCCAAGAGAATTATGAAATTTTATATGTGTTTTATCATCTTAATACCTGACAAATTTTCACCATACATGTTTTTAACAAAAGAATCTATATAAAATCCATGAATTTTATAAAATTCAATTGGGCCATTTTCAGGCGTTTCAAGCCATATAGTACTAAATCCTAACTCTTTTGCAATTTCTACACATTTTTTAATTATGGCTGATCCTATACCTTTTTTTCGATGTTCTTTTCTTACAACAAGAGATGCTATCTCGAATTTATTTTTCCAACAAACAGTGGCACATCCCACAATGTTGTCATCGACTTTTGCCACAATAACTCTTTTTTTAAAAGGTAACATTGATATAGCTACAAAAGGGCTTGCTCCAAGAACTTCGTATTCTAAATTAATCACTTCCTCGACCTCATCACACTTCATAAAATCTAATTCTATAAATCTTGTTTTCATTGAAACTAATATCTTAGAATAGCAAATTAATGTTTCCCCTATCGCAAAAGTTATGTTGTGTAAAAGATTGAAGATTTGTGTGCTCCATATATTAAACGAAATGAAAAGAATTCTAAATCTTGAAAAGGAAATAGCTAAAAAAGAAGTGTCTAAAAAAGAGAAATTTAAAGGAGAGATAGTTGAAAAAAAGAGAGATTTAGCGATTATAAGATTTAATAAGCCAGTAAAAGCAGGAAAAACTCTCGGATACTTTAAAGATGAAAAACTGCTAAATTATGGGTATGTTTTGGCTAAGGATGGTGAATTCGCCTTAGTTAGGAGATTTACAACTGACAATCCAGATGAATTTCTGGAATGTGAAAATCTGAGCCTGTATGATGTTCAGATAGAACTATTAAGTAAATTCGATCCTAAAAAATTAGTTCCCTTTAAAAACTTTGATAAACTAAGAGCTATTAAATCTAATAATCTCGACAAATGGCAAAGTATAGCACTATCAGCTACACTTGAAATGAAAGACAACCAATTTTTATTGATTGTTGGTCCTCCGGGAACTGGAAAAACGAGATTTATTTCAGAGGCTGCAAAAAAAGTAAATGGAAAAGTTTTGGTTACATCACATACAAACAGAGCTGTAGATAACGTTCTTGAGAAATTTTCTGAAAAAAACAAAGTTAGAATTGGTCATTTTAATAGAAACAACAAAAACTTAGAAGACTTAGAAAGCATATTAGAATTTGAAAAAACAATTAAAAGAAAAGTAAAAGATGCAAAAGTTGTTGGAGCAACTTTAATGAAATGTGCATTTTTTAATTTTCCTGAAAAATTTGAGTACGTTTTTATAGATGAAGCCTCCCAAACAACAATTTCAGAAGTCCTTTCAGCTATTTTTAACGGAAAAAGAATAGTACTTGTAGGGGATCCGTTTCAACTCCCACCTATACTAAAATGTGAGAAATCTGAAAGATTTAGTGCTTTCAACTTTTTCTATAGAAAATCAAAAAAAGCAATATGGTTGAGAACGCACTATAGAAGTAATTCCGAGATAATCGGTTTTTCTTCCAAATATATTTACGGAAGGAAAATAAAAGCTCATGAATCATGTAAGAATGTATATCTTGAAATTAAGAAAGATCCTAAGAGGTTTCATTCAATAGTTGATCCTTACTTGCCTGTTGTTTTTGTAATTGTTAGTGGTGTCGAGAAAATGGTCGGTAAATCTAAGATAAATAAAAAAGAAGCTGAAATGTGTTTTAAGTTATGTGAAGAACTGAATAGATGTGGTATTAAAGATATAGGAGTAATAACTCCCTATATTGAGCAAAAGAATTTGATAAGGGATTTAACACAAAATTTACCAGTAGAAGTTGACACTGTTGATGCATTTCAAGGCAGAGAAAAGGACGTAATTATATATTCTTTTGTTTCATCAAATAATATTGAATTTTCTTCCAATTGGAGAAGATTTAATGTAGCAATTACGAGAGCAAAGAAGAAACTAATTGTTATTTCAAACTTGTCTGCAATAAATAATGGAAAAAACACACTATTATATAAATTCTATAAATACACTAAAAATAAAAATTCAGTTTTTTATGTTGGATAAATCGAGTAGTAGATATAATTTGGCGGGTAAAGTTAAAAACATGGACGTAGCAATTGTTTACGACAACGATGCAGTTGGTGAATTTATTTCTGGGTGGGGTTTTTCCTGCTACTTAAAAAATAAAATGAAAGTTTTGTTTGATACGGGATGGGACGGAGAAATCTTACTACACAACTTAGAGCTATTTGGTATAGACGATTTAGACTTAATTGTGCTTTCACATCAACACTGGGATCACATTGGTGGTTTAAACCATGTAATATCAATGACTTCGCAAGTTTGCGTTCCAGAGACTTTCTCCCCAAATCTAAAAAGAGAAATAGCAAGAAAAGCAGATTTAATAGTAGTTAGAAAACAAACACATTTAGGAGATTGTTTTTATTCAACTGGTGTACTTGGATCGAGAATTCCAGAACAAGCTCTTGTAGCAAAGACTTTGGTAGTTACTGGATGCTCACATCCCGGATTAGATAAAATTCTTTCTTCAGCAGAGAAATTGGGAGAAATTAATATAGTTTTAGGAGGGTTTCATGATTTTGACAAAATAGAAATACTAAAAAAGTACAAAACTGTGATACCCTGTCACTGCACAGTTCTGAAAGAAGAAATGCTGAAAATGCCAAATACAAGGAGATGTTATGCAGGATGTTTTTTTGAAGTTTAATTTTTCAAATTTTAATCACATTTATCCCCATAACTTTTTACAATGTTAACAAGGAACTTTGCTATATCTTCGAATTCATCGAGTTTTAGATAACCATATATTGAATACATAGCTATACCATCGAGCATTGCCATTAGCAGAAGAGCTATTTCTCTATTACATATCTTCTCTTTTTCAAGCAATTTACTTACTTTTTCTACACCTCTATTTAGTAGCTCACTTATAAATTCTGGATCGGTTTGATAAAGATCATCTATTAAATAGAAAAACATTTTTGGGACTCTATTATCTTTGTTTATAATTTTAATTTTTTCTTTTATTGCTTCTTCAAGTGTTTCACATTCCCATGGAGAATATTTTTTTATTGCATAAAGTAATAGCTCTTTTTCAAGACCCTTTTTATTACCAAAATAATAGAATACTGTGCTCTTTGAAATTCCAGCTTTTTCAGCCACATCATGTACAGTTGCATTTGAATTTTCAAGATAAACTTCAAGTGCTGCCTCAAGAATTTTCTCTTTCATAACTATCCAAACGGTCGAAATGATTAAAATGTTTATTCCATAATAATTAACAATGCTTTATGGAGTACATAAGTTTGGGGAAAAAATCGAAGATGAGAAAATATACATAAAATTCGATAGAGAGTATATAAGAGTAGCAAACAACGAGAGAGTAGAAAAAGTCGTTGTTGGTGGAGATAAATTTTTAATAAATCCTGTAGAACCTGTAAATCTTCCAAAAGAAATAACAAGATTTTTATTAATAGAGTTCTCAAAGACTGTTTCTATTGAACCAAAAAGTATGGTCAAACTCTATGTAAAATTTCCAGTAGAAATTGGTGTTTTTGTTATAGGAAAGAAACTGTATATTTTGGATATATTTACATTTGTCAATCCCAAATTTACGTTGTATGGGGAACCAAGGAGGGGGATAGTTTGTAGATACTTCAAAAGCGACGTATATACAAATTTACCAGAAGTTTCAAAACTAAGGGAAGGTGTTATGGAATTAACAATAAAAAACGAATTCGACGAATGGGTAAATGTAAAAAAAGCTGTGTTTGACGGGTATGGTATGAAAATATACTATTCAGATTTCCCATCAATGGTTGCCACTATGAAAATAGAGAATAAATCTCTTGCAGAAACAAGTTTTTCTGATAAACCTCTTAGTAGCAATATGAAGAAGTCCTTGGAATTATATACAGCAAAAAGATTTATAGAAAGAAAAAAGTTTACAATGGAATGGGGATATTCATAAAAATAGAGATTATATAAAAATTACTCAAACAAAGAGAGTATTGTAGCTTCTGCATTTTTACAATATTTTTTTATTGTTTCAGCATCAATCTCCCCTTTTTCTTCATTTTCGGCTAAGGATACAAACATACCCCTACTTATAAAGTCTCCAAACTTTCTTGGAGGTAGATATACAACTACTGCTCTCTTACCAGTAGTAAATTCGCTACTGTTTGTTACGACCTCAAGCCTAAAACCACAATCTAACAGACACAACCAAAGTTTGTCCTTAGCTATTTCACACCTATTAACGATATCTCCAATAAAAAATCTAACAGCCAGGCATGGAGAATCTATTTCACCCCTATCCATAAGTTTTGGTAATCCCTCAATATACTCAAGCCAATAATCGGCTTGAATCGTGTTAAAATCTTTTTCTGCAGAATTTATTGCTTTTCTTATTGATTTAGCTTCATTGACAAGCTTTTTAAATTCATCAAATTCCTTAATCTCTTCTGGAGAAACATAAGAATACTTTAAAGTTTGTATTAATGAAGACATTTCCTTTATTTTTATGAGTAAGTCTTTTCTTCTCTGAACTTTAACATTTTGTATCAGTTTTTCTAATTCTTTCAATCCTTTTTCCGCTAATTTTATTCTAAAATCATTTGCTGTGTCCATGTACGATTAAAATAAGTTGAAGTTTTAATATGTTTTCTTACAGATCTTTTCCTTTAACTCTATTTATATCGAATTTGGCTTTATTTGAAACTTCCATTACAGCAAGAGTTCCAGCCATAACCGGATCACTAACTACAAGATCAGCCTCTTTTGGCACACTACCAAACATTTTTAAGGAAATAACTGGTATTCCCTGTTTTTTCAATTTTTTCACTTCTTCTGTTATTTTTCCACCCATTAAACCCCCTGCTAAAACAAGTGCACTTGCTCTATGTAATCTACCCACAGCCCTAACAGCTGACGCCAACTCCTCTTCACCAACAATGGGCATAGTATCGACGCTTATTCTTTCACCTCTCAAGTTATGTCTATCAGCCTCACTTATAGCACCAAAAGCCACTTGGGAAACTAAAGCTCCTCCTCCAAGAACTATTATTCTTTTGCCAAATACATCTTCAAAAGTTTCCTCCTCTCTTGCAATTTCGACTGTTTTTATCTTTCTTATCTCTTCAAGCATCATCTCAAAATTTCCGCCATCTATTTCCAAGTAAATTTGAGCTTTTCCAGTGTGCTCACCTTTTTGAATTAGGAAGCTTTGAGAGTATGTAATATTACCTCCATATTCAGCTACTTTGGTAGTAATATCTCTCAAAACTCCAATTTCATTCTTGGCTATAATAAGTATCGCTCTCATAAGCCTAAAATCTTGCTCCAGTAAGAGTTTTTGTTTCAAGAACACCTTTTATTGGTCTAATTTTGTTAATTACCACATCGCTTAATTCTTCAAAATCTTTAACTACAACTTTTGCTATTAAATCGTACTCCCCAAACAGAGGATATAGTTCTTCCACCTCTTCCAAATTAGCTATTTTTTCATACACTTCTCTTTCTCGCATTGGGGATACTTTTATTAGAACAAATCCAAGAGCCATAGATATAAGTAAACGCAAGATTAGTTATAATTTTTGCTTTTAAAAATTTAATTACTTTAAAACACCCATTTCAGTTAATCTTTCTGGTAAATATACGTCTGTGACAAAATCCAATCCATACTTTGCAAGAGCCTGTTGTTCTGATTTTTTTCCAAGTTTTAATTGTAAGTTCACCTCGCTTCTCCAAAAATCACTATCAAACCTAGGATCTGTTAAAATTGAATTTAAGGCTTTTATGTCTTGGTCTGTAAGTTTATCTGACGGAAGTTTGTAGTTAACTATATCTGATGGTCTTATTCCTACAAACATTGCTGAAGGTGTAGCCAAATATTCAGATAAATGGGCTGCTTTTATAGAGCCATAAGCAACGCTAGCAAATATTCTATAGCTCCATGGATCTCCATCAGTAAAAACAACTACTGGAAGATTTAGCTCTGAGTTTAACCTTTTTAACAATCTTCTTGTACTTCTGGCTGGTTGACCTTTGAGATGGACTATTATAGCGTTGAATTTTTCATCAAAACCATTTTCTACAAGCCTATCCCTCATACCACCTGTTTCTATTGCTATAACAAAATCAGCATCACACTCTAAGAATTCAAGTTTATCCACATTAACGGGAATTTGATAACCCCCCTCACCTACATCATCTTGACAGTGTATTTCTCTCAAACCTCTTCTTGTTTCTTCCCTAATTTTAATAGGGCCTATTACTGTAGCTCCATCCTCTTCAGGTCTTACATGAAAATGCTCCCTTTGAAGTAATGTGAGAATTTCTATATCCTCTATCAATCTATCACTTTCACTTTGCTCATCAAATTTAGCTATACCCCAATTTTCGGAAATGTAGTAAAGCTCTCTAAGAGTGGAAGATTTATTAAGTCTAAGTTGTTCTTTAAGAAAGCCAATAACGTATGCCATTCTAAGCAACATATATGCCCCTTTAACACTTTTTGCAGATCTAACAGATTTTCTCTCTCCATAAATCCAAACTTCACTTTCTTCTTTAAATTTAATGTTGTACTTATTCCTAGTTGATATTCTTAGTTCGGGCACTTTTCCATCCTTCATTTGTTCGTACATTTCTTTTGCAATATTAATTAAAGCCTGAATACTCTCCCCTCTACTTAACACTCTTTTCATTAAAGTTAAAAACCACTATCTACGAAAAAGGATTACGGAAAGACAATAAAAAGATAGTTCGCATATCGATAGTAATAAATATTCAGAAATTTTAATCGAAAATATGAAAAAGATGAGAGAGAAGTGTAAGGATTGCATGATATGTTTCAGAAAAAAGAGAAGAAGTAACTAAAAAGTGATTAACAAAGTGGTCGATTATGAATTCTTTTGATTTTAAAGAATATTTTGATTTTTTCCCGTTTAGACGTATTTGGGGTACAAAGTATAGAACTGCAAGTAGGCATAATAACAAAAAAATATACCAAAATAAAAAACTTAAACTTAGACCGCATTTTAGTTTTAGATATTCTGGAATTACTTGGCACATTGATTCCTCAAAAGGAAAAGCGGGAGAAGTAAATTTAATTACTCACGCTCACTCAGATCATCACGGACAGAAGAATTTAGAAAATCTTAATGCAATAGCTTCTAAGGAAACAGCAAAAATACTGGAAGTTTGCTGTTCAAAAAAATATAGAGGAAAAACTTTTGAAATTGGAGAAACCATAAAAATTAATGGTGTAAAAATAAGAACATATCCAACATATCATATGCACGGCTCTTCAGCCTTTTTATTTGATAACGGTGTTCTGATTACCGGAGATGTAAAAGATTATAGAAAGCTACCAAAGTGTAAAGTATTAGTTACTGAGGCCACTTACGGTTCTCCTGAGTATAACTTTGAGGAGGAAATAGATAAGTTAAGAAGTGTTGGAAGTTCCACTCTTGGAGCTTATCCAATAGGCAAATCCCAAAGAGTTGCCAAAATTTTGTTAGACGAAGGTTATTCTGTTAAAGTAGAAGGAAAGGCCGGGAAAATATGTAGAGAACTTGGAATTGAAGTCGATGATAGTGGAGAAATTACTATAACTTCACCAAAAGAGCTTTACTATCGTTCAGGAAGAAAATACATATTAACAGCCCAGAATCTCTATAAAATTCCAAAAATTGTAGTTAGTGATCACCTTAACTATTCAGGAATACTTAGTATGATAGAACATTGCAAACCAGAATGTGTGATAATATACCATGGCAATCCGGGAAAAGAGCTAATAGACGAAATAAGAGGTCTTGGTTGTGAAGTCACCCTTCTAAATGAGTTAATTAAACTTTAAATATTAAAAATAAATAAAAGCAAGAATTACTAACCGAAATAGATATATTTAATACCTATTAATTTCTTGTTAAGCAGCTTTAAGCGGTCGTAGTCTAGCGGTAGGACGCGGGCCTCCCGAGCCCGTTGCCCGGGTTCAAATCCCGGCGGCCGCACTTTAATTTTTTTGCAGAAAAAACATTATAAAGTTTAATCGTCTCGCAAAATCCGTGACGTTGAAGAAAACGATAACGCTGAGTAAAGAAGTTTCATTAACTATTGGTTCTATAATAGGCTCGGGACTCTTAGCTTTACCAGGGATAGCATACGTAGAGTATGGCAGCTCATCACTAATAGCATGGCTCACCACAGCTTTACTCGTTTTACCTTTCGTTTTCATTTTTTCCAATTTATCTTCGAGATTCCCCTCTGCTGGAGGAATTTACGAGTTTTCTAAGAGGACTTTCGGGGATAGAGTTTCCCAGATCATCGCTTTTATAATAGCCGGCACGTGGCCAATAGGTATTCCAATACTGGCTATAATCGGATCTAATTATCTCACAAGGCTATTCTCTATGCCGGAATCTCTCACGCCAATAATAGCTTTTTTAAAGCTTGTTATAGCCACAATTCTGAACTATTTTGGAGCAAGATATCAGTGGCAGGATTCAAACGATCGTCGTTATGCTCATGATATTGCTGCTGTCTTTCGTCGTATTCATAGGAGTTCCTAAGGCTAAGGTTGAGTTGGACTTTAATCTTAAAGACGTTTGGATGTCTATGTCTCTAATCTTCTGGGCTTATTTAGGTTTGGAGAATGTTACGTTTCTTTCAGAGGAGTTTAAGGAAAGCAGAGACATAATCAAAAGTATGCTGATGTGTTTACTTTTCGTTGTTTTTCTATATTTTGGGCTTAGCTACGTCGTCATAGGCTTACTTCCTAAAACTCATGCAATCGAGGTTACCCCAATAATAGAGGTCATAGACATCGTTGGAGGAAGATACGCCGGAATAGTAGCGGGACTTGTTAGCGTTCTCATAGTCTTTCTAAACATCAACGCTTGGGTTTGGGGTGCCTCGAGGTCGATCTATTCTGCGAGCAGAGATAAAGCATTACCCGAATTTTTGAGCGGAGTTAACAGATACAAAGTACCTCACATGGCTCTGATTTTTCTTTTAGTCGTATGGGCGATAACTTTATCACTCTACGCATTTCTTAAGTTAGATCTTGCCGTGATGTTCAGATTTGCAAACCAGAATTTTGATATAATGTATTTGGCAAGTGTTATGGCTTATTTAAAGCTAAACGATGGCGTAAATAAGCTGTTTGGCTTTGTTACCTTGGCGATAATCGCGATTTTCATGTTCAGCTATAGCTACGCTTTAATTTATCCAGTAATTCTAACAATTGTAGCATTGATGTATGATATAATAAAACGTTAAGTTCTTTGAATTAATTGAATCAATGCCAAATTTTCTATTTTTCGAAATCGGTTTTAAATTTTAATAACTTGAAAGAGAAAAGATGAGCTAAAAAAGACCATAAAGCGTCTGCTATAGTCGACCATAAATCCTTTCCCTCTTGTCGATTTTTAAAACTACGATTGTTCTGTCTTCCCAATCGATATAGACTATCATTCGAAATTTTCCTCATCGAAAAGCTCTTCTTCTATTCTCTTTAGCCTTTCATCGATCTTGTTGAGCTTTTCCTCAATTCTCTTCAAAATTTCGATAACCTCTTTCAAATTCGTCCAGCTAAAATAGAAATATGTCCTCAAACTAACCCTTAGGTATCATTTTATGGACTAAATATCCTCCGTGACTTATACCCAATAACCAAATTATACTAGAATCAATTTCAGGAAATTCAGTTATTAGCGCATTATTCATGAACATTTTACTAAGAGCTATTGCATACACTACACTCAGAATCACTGTAAAATAAAACATTTGAACTTTAGATAGGTCTATAGATGTTGCATTAGCAACTTCTTCACCACTAAAGATGTCAGATAGGGTTGCTTTGTTTGGACTGTCGTTTACAACGATACAACCTTTAGCTCTCAAATTTTTCAGACTATTTGTATTTAGATTCTTAGTGTACTTTGTACTTTTAATTAAAGGTGATCCTATTAAAGATGTTACACTTATACCCATCAAAATCCATAGTTCTTCAGGTATTTTAATCGATAAAGGTTTAGCTCCAATAACCGCATTCGAGATCGTTGCAGTTATCAAAGCTGATATTACTATTATTGTCCAAATAACCATCTGCAACCGTGATAAACTAATCATATTTCTTTCATCTATTAGCAATCCCCTATACAATCCAGTTACACCATGACCTATTACTAAGAAGGAGATAGCCAAAAGAATTAATACTAAAATCCACGCTAAAAATAAGTTTCTAAATTCGTAAGGTATACACACAATAATACTAATTAGAGAAATTAATGCTATAGTATGCTTTGATTTCCATTTACTTTCTAACATAACCAAAATTAATCTTAAAATCAATAATATAAATTTTTTGTTTTTTAGTGGAAATTTTTACATGAACAAAGTTATTAACTAATCTTAACTCTCACAAAAATTTAATTATTTTCATATTAATATTATATTAATTACATTATTAAGTTTAAATAAATTTATTTCAATATTAGTTTATTATAATTTTAGTAAATTATACATTATTCTTAATAAATTATATTAGTTAAAAATAAATCATATTAAAATTTACTAAAAGTATAATAAATTAAATATTTTAATTTTTAATAGATTTTAGCTCAGTACTTTATTCCAAAAATTATGTTAACAAAATTTTGAATTCAGTAGTATGTTGAACATTTAATGAAACATTACATAGTTAACCCCCCCTTAACATACAAATACCCTCATATTCATACATTTTTTGGAATAATCGAGAAACTAAATCCTACAAATTTAGGTAAACCGAAAAATTGGGTATTCCAAAAATTGTGTAATAAATGAATGACACAAATATATAATTTCTTTAAAATATTATTTTATTATTTAATTTTGTTAAATATTAGAGAAGTAGCATAATATTTTAAAGAAAATTAATAAAAATAATCAAAAATATATTCCAAAAAATATAAAAAGAAAGATTATAAAATATAGATAATAAATAGAATATACAAAAAATTGCATGATAAACACTATCAAAATTAACTGAATTTTGTGAGGGATAATAACAACAAAAATTAAAAATTGTATTTAAATAAAAAATGGTGTGATTAGGCGGTTAAACAGTAGAGATATAGCAAGAGAAGCAGAAGTTACTATACATATTGGAAATAACAGAATAAATGTACTTTGTACACCCAATAAAATAAGAGAGTTAGCGGCTGGTATAGCTGCAACAAAATTTAGATTGAATAAAATAGAAGATATAAAAGTTTGTGGAAATACGATATACGTATCTGCAAGTCGTATTAAAGAAGAATATTCTAACAACCTAAGCATAAATTTAGAAGAAATAAAAGACAGATTAAAAATAATAGATATAAATGAATACAAAAGAACGAGAGGGTATCATGTATCAGCAATAATTAAAAATGGTAGATGTATATCCCTGAATTACGATGTCAGCAGGCATGCTTGCTTAGCAAAAACGGTTGGAGAGGTTATACTTAAAAATGAGAGCTTAAGCAACTGCTACATCATTTTTTCTGGAAGAATATCAAGTAGTATCGTAAAAATGTGTAAAAATGCTGGTATAAAGCTTATAGTATCAAAAGCTGCTATTTTTGATTTAGCTATAGAATTATGTATAAAATATAATATTTCAGCAGTATCATTTGCAAGTGGCGTTATTGTTGGAGATTGTGTAACTACAGTTTAAAATTTTTCGATAATATTTCAAAATCTTCAAATTTAATTCGAATTAAGTAAAATTAATTCATTTTACAACTTATTCTGCAAAACATTTTTATATCAATAACTATTTATCATGATCCATGTTGGTGCAATGCCCAGTATGTGGAAGTTTATACTATAGAATGTTGTGGAAAGATGGCGATTTTATATACTACAGCTGTGAAAATTGTGGGAATACACTACCAATACCTCTGCAGCGTATAGAGGCCCTCTAACAAAAATATTTTAAAAATTCTAAATTCTTAAATTTTTTATTTTTATGTTCCAACTCTCCAATCGCTTAAATACCTCTTCTGATTCTCAGTTAGCGAATCTATTTCAACACCCAAACTTTCCAATTTTAGTTTTGCCACCATTCTATCGAGTTCTTCAGGAAGTTTGTAAACCCTTTTTTCGAGTTTTTCGTGGTTTTCAGCTATGTATCTAACTGCCATTGCTTGATCTGAAAAACTCATATCCATAACTTCAACAGGATGCCCATCTCCAGCAACAAGATTGACAAGCCTACCTTCTGCAATTAAGTATATCTTTTTGTTGTCTATTTCGTATTCTGTAACACTCTTTCTAACTTCTCTCTTAGATTTACTTATCTCTTCAAGCTTACTTACGTCTATTTCAACATTAAAATGTCCAGCATTTGCAAGTATTGCTCCATCTTTCATTAATCTAAAATGTTCTTCTCTAATCACATCTCTATTTCCAGTAGCAGTTATAAAGATGTCTCCTATTTTTGCAGCTTCATCCATTTTCATAACTTTATATCCATCCATCAAAGCCTCCAAAGCTCTGATCTCATCCACTTCAGTTACTACAACGTTAGCACCCATACCTCTCGCTCTCATAGCTATTCCTCTACCACACCACCCATATCCCGCTACAACTACTGTTTTTCCAGCGATTAGCAAGTTTGTAGCTCTCATTATACCATCTATGGCTGATTGACCAGTACCATACCTATTGTCAAATAGATATTTTGTATATGCATCGTTAACCGCGATTACTGGGAATCTAAGAACGCCCTCTTTTTCCATAGCTTTCAATCTAATTATACCTGTAGTTGTTTCTTCACTTGCTCCAAGAACTTTTATTTTTGATAATTCTTGGTCAGTATGAAGAAGAAATATCAAATCCGCCCCATCATCAACCACTATGTCTGGTTTTGTTAAAGCGACATTTTTCAGAGCGGAGTAGTATTCCTTCTCATTCATACCTCTCTTAGCAAAGCATTTTATTCCCATAGATCTCAAAGCTTCTGCTACATCGTCCTGAGAACTCATTGGGTTACATCCAGTTATTGATACATCAGCTCCACCATCTACAAGTGTTAGTACGAGAACTGCTGTTTTTGCTTCAACATGTAGTGCCATACCAATTTTTAACCCTTCGAGTGGTTTTTCTTTTTTAAATTCAGCTCTTATTTTTGATAGTACTTTCATATGTTTTTCAGCCCAAGCAATCTTTTTTAAACCCTCAGAAATATCTCCTTCCATAAACTGAAATTTTAGTCTCATTTAATAACGATTCTCTTAAAAGCAAAAACTTATATCCCTAACAATTTTTAGCAACCAACAATGAAAGTTCTAATTACAGACCCAATACCCAATGAAGTTGTAGAGAAGCTTAAAAGTGAAGGCTTAGAGGTAGATGTAAAAACGGGTATAAGTGAAGAAGAACTCATATCGATAATACCTGAGTATGATGCATTAATTGTTAGAAGTGGGACTAAAGTAACAAAGAAGGTAATTGATGCAGCAAAAAATCTGAAGATAATTGGTAGAGCCGGTGTAGGTGTGGATAATATAGACTTAGTTGCTGCAACTCAGAAAGGTATAATCGTTGCAAATGCTCCAGGAGGAAATTCAGTATCTACTGCTGAGCATACTCTTGCTTTAATACTATCTGTAGCTAGGAAAATACCTCAGGCTGATAGAAGTGTTAAAGAAGGTAAATGGGAAAGGAAAAAGTTTGTGGGAATGGAACTTAGAAATAAGACAATAGGAGTGATTGGCCTCGGAAAAGTAGGGTATGAGGTGGCTAAAAGAGCAAGAGCTTTGGAAATGAACGTTATTGCGTATGATCCGTACATCAGTGAAGAAAGAGCCAAGCAGATAGGTGTTAAACTTGTATCTCTTGAAGATTTAATAAAAAATTCAGATATAATAACAGTTCACGTTCCAAAAACTAAGGAAACAGAAAATTTAATTGACGAAAAAGCTATTTCTATGATGAAAGATAGGGTATATATAATAAATTGTGCGAGGGGCGGAATTGTAAATGAAAAGGCTCTCTATGAAGGTTTGAAGAGTGGCAAAGTTGCGGGTGCAGCTCTCGATGTTTATGAGAAAGAGCCCCCTGATCCAAACAATCCGATTTTAAAGCTTGAAAATGTAGTTACAACACCACATCTTGGTGCTTCTACGAAGGAAGCGCAATTAAGTGTTGGTATGACTATTGCAAATGAAATAATAAACTTAGCTAAGGGCTTACCTGTCAAAAACGCCGTTAATTTACCGAGTGTGGAAGTTAGAGAATACGAATATATAATGCCATACTTAAAACTGGCTGAAAAGATGGGTAAGTTGGCTGCTGCAAGACTAAAAGTTGCAAAAAGAGCAATTGAAAAAGTGAGAATAACGTTTAGAGGTAAATTAGCGGATATGAATACTGAGTATATAACAAGAGCTTTATTAAAAGGGCTTTTACAGGGTATTGTTTCTAATATAAACCTTGTATCCGCCTTACCTGTAGCAAAAGAGAGAGGTATAGAAATAGAACAAGCTACAGGAGACGTCTCTACATACGAAAGTTTACTCGAAGCTGAGATAAGCGATGGTGAAAAGAGTATAAAACTTACTGGAACTTGCTTTGGAAACGAATATAGAATAACAAATATCGACAAGTACAAAGTGGATTTTGTTCCAGAAGGACATTACATTATTTCACTTCATGAAGATAAACCGGGAGTGATTGGCAGAGTTGGTACCTTGCTTGGTAGCTATGGAATAAACATAGCGGGAATGATTGTGGGTAGATATGGTGGTAGGGGTGGCATTCAATTAATGTTGTTGAGAGTTGATGACCCGCCAAACGATAAAGTTTTAGAAGACATGGTAAAACTTGATGGAATAATTGATGCTGTATATGTATATTTATAAATTTTTAAAATAATTTTAATCAAAACTAGCTAATTTTAATCATCCTCCAGCGATTGGTGGAAAAATAGCGATTACATCACCATCTTTTAGTTCTTTTAATTCATCTTTAATGTTTCTGCCATTTATAGTAATTATTCTATCATCTCTTATTTTCCCATCCTTCATTACTTCATCTAAGAATTCTTTACCAAGTATTTTTGAAGCTTGTACAAGACAATCCTCAATATTCTCGCATTCCACTTCTACTTCTTTTCCAAATTTTTCCCTTAAAGTTGCAAACAGCTCTATTTTTACTTTAACCATTTAGATTCACCTTTCAGATAACCATTTAAAAAAGCTCTCCAAAGCCCTTCTTCTATGTGAATACTCATTCTTTTCGTCACCCATTTCAGCAAAAGTTCTACCTTCATATTCAAATATGGGGTCATAACCAAATCCGCCAGTACCTCTAATTTCATTTGCAATTTTCCCTTCAACTTTTCCTTCAAATAATTTTATTTTATTCCCATCCCAGTATGCAATTATTGCCATAAAAAAAGCTGTTCTATCTTCAATTCCATCCATTAGCTTAATAATACCTTCATTACCTATGGTCTTAAAAACGTACGATGAGTAGGGCCCAGGAAAGCCGTTTAATGCTTTAATAAATAATCCGCTATCCTCTATAAAAAAGGGCGAGTCCATTTTTTTTGTAAGCATTTCTGCACTCAGCTTAGCAATCTCTCTTAAATCATTGCCTTGAGGTTCTAAGTATTCTAACTGAATCCATCCAACATTTACTCCATATTTTTCACCTATTTTTCTGGCTTCTCTGTATTTACTTTCGTTAGATGTAATAAATATTACTTCAACCATGAATGAAATTTTTCCTTTCTAAATAACTTTTTTTCGGTTAACAAAAAAAACATTAAAAATTTATTTCGAAAGTAAAATTCTAAGCTTGTCTGGATCGTACTTCCAGTCCTTTGGCAATACGCCTTTTTCTTTGTAGTAGTTTGATAATCTCCAAATTTTAGCTTCAATCAGCTGTAAACCTCTTATGTTGTGGTAGTCTTTTTTGTGAACAGAGGTATGCTTTCTTAAATTAATAGCTTTCTTTATCAACGCTTTTAGATCCTCAGGTATTGTTATTTCAACGCCCTCTTCTTTTAAAATTTGGAGAAGTTTTTTGCCAGTTACTTGTCTCACTGAAGGTATGCCATACCTATCTCTCAGAATCATACCGATCATGCTTGGCTCATATCCTTCAGAATACAATTCTACGATCTTCTTTCTTAGATCCTCCGCACTCATTTCTACCCATTCAGGAGGTGAATCTCTATAAATTCTCTTTGATCCTGAACTACCCCTTCTCCTTGCATGCATTCTCGCCATACTTCAAACACCCAAACCTTAAAGCTACAAACAGAATATATATTTTCCGGCTAATCGTACTCTCTCCACGTTTTTCCACATTTTGTGCATCTAAAGAACCTAACTTCACTCTCATCCGCAGCTCTTAACTGTCTCAGCCACCAATAAGCTTCTTTGTTTCCGCAGGCTGGACAAACAACTTTCGTAGTAGGTAGAGTTTTTAGATTTTCTCCTTCTATTACTGGTACTTCTTCTCTGTTCTTCTTTTCAAATATTATTTCTTCTTCTTCGTCTTCCACACTTTTTTCATACCCACACTTTCTGCAAACAAGCTTATTTCCTTGGTATATCATTATACTTTTACATTTTGGGCAAAATTCCATTTTCTATCGCCTCCTTAATCATTTTAGAATGATCAAATGCCAACTCACTCTTTAAAACTTCTTCTAAACTTAATAAATAAACTTGCTCAGCATCATCTCCCGCCTTTAATTCGCCCCCAACTGGCTTAACAGTAAAACAAATTGAAACAAAATGTCCTCTTGGATCCCTATTAAAATCAGAATAAACACCAACTATTTTATCCGGAATACAAATTAATCCTGTTTCTTCCTTAAGCTCTCTTACTAAAGCATCTTCAACTTTCTCCCCATATTCAACTATTCCTCCAGGTAATGCAAGTTTACCTTTGAAAGGTTCTTTCTTCCTCTTTATCAAAACAATTTTACCTTTGTACATTACTATTCCATCCACCGTCAAAGTTATGCACTTCAAAAATCATACCTCCTGTTTAGTATGCTCTTCCATTTTTTTAATTTTTTGTTGAGAGTATTAAAAGCCCAAGCAACATCACCAACTCTCGATAGAGTGTGACTATCACTTCCAACTGAGTACATAACTTTACTACTCGCAATTTCTATAATTTCAATTGGTGGAGATCTATGTGCCGAATTAACTTCAAGAGCTATATCATTTTCAACCAAAACATCTATTACCTCCATGTCCATTTCATCTAATCCCTCCTCATAAGTACCAAAAATTGAGGATCTATAGTGCCCTAATATATCAAAATCACAGTTTTTAGCACATTCTATTATTCTCTTGCAGTACTCTTTTTTTGGTAAAACTTCATGTATTGATGCTATTACTAACTCAAACTTGTGTTTAGGCTTTACAATCATACTATCAGCATCGATACCACATTCTATGGCATCAAAAATTTTGATATCAAATTTACTTTGACAGTATTCAATTTCTTCCTTTCTTTTTTTAGCTTTACCTTCATCTAATCCAAGAGGATGTTCTATTGAATGATCGGCTAACGCAATTATTCTCAGGCCTTTTTCTTTTGCTTTTCTTGCTATATCTTCTACACTTCCCTCTCCATCGGAATAATAAGAGTGTATGTGTAAGTCAAACACAGCTATTGTTGCTAGCACCGTAGTATAAATTTTTCTTTCAAAATACCTCTTTAAACACTTTTTCGAGATCCATTGCAAAGGATAGTATTTTACTCTCCTCAAAGTAATTTCCCATTATTTGGATACCCACTGGTAATGATTTTATGAATCCCGCTGGTAAAGATAGTGCTGGAATTCCTGCTAAATTTATTGGTACTGTATTCACATCCATTTTATACATTGTCAATGGGTCAGCAAGTTCTCCAATCTTGAAGGGTAGGGCGGGCATTGTTGGAGAGATTAACAAATCGTACTTAGCCAATGCACTTTCAAAATCTCTTTTAACAAGAGTTCTAACTTTAAGTGCTTTTAGATAGTATTTTCCATAGTAACCCGCAGATAAAGCGTAGGTACCAAGCATAATTCTTCTTTTTACTTCCTCACCAAAACCCAATGATCTAACTTTTGAAAAGTATTTAGTCCAACTATCAAGTTCTTCAAGAGCAAAACCATATCTTACACCATCATATCTTGCAAGATTTGATGAAGCTTCTCCAGTTGCAATTATATAGTAAGCGGCAAGAGCGTACTTAAAGGAGGGCATACTAACTTCTCCAACTTCAAAACCCATATTTTTTATTATTTCTACAGCTTCTTCAAACCTACTGTTTACTTCTTCGTTTCCACCCATTTCTTTTACAATACCAACTTTAAATTTTTTACTACAATATTCAAATTTAAATTCTCTCCCAGCATTCGTTGAATCCCTCTCATCTTTACCCGCAATTATTTCGAGTAGAAGTGCCAAATCTTTTACACTACAAGCCATAGGACCAATCTGCTCCAAAGAATTAGCATAAGGTATTAGCCCGTATCTTGAAACTAATCCATAAGTGGGTTTTAATCCAACTACTCCACAAAAACTGGCAGGACATCTTATACTACCACCAGTATCACTCCCAAGAGCAAGTACAGCTTCATCCCCTCCAAGACAGGCACCACTACCACCACTACTACCCCCTGCTACCCTACTGAGATCGTAAGGGTTTCTAACAACTCCAAAGTAAGAAGTCTCAGTTGTTGTACCCATAGCAAACTCATCCATGTTCGTTTTTCCTATGATTATGGCTCCTTCTCTTTTTAAATTCTCGATAACGTGAGCATCAAAAGGTGGTATGTAGTTCTCCAGCATTTTTGAGCCGCACGTAGTTCTAATGCCTTTTGTAGATATACAATCCTTAATTGCTATGGGAATTCCAGCTAATTTTCCACTTTTTTGACCCTTATCGTATTTTTCGGCTTCTTTGAGAGCCAAATCTTTACATAAAGTGATGTATGCATTGAGTTTGCTTTTTTCAATTCTATCGTAAATTTCACAAACTAAATCATAGCATTTTTCACTTTCCAATCTTTCTTTCCATTCATCGATTGTTATCATTTTTTCACCTCATTCAACTATTTTCGGCCCTTTGAAATATCCGTTTTCTACGTGCTTCGCATTTGCAAGTGCCTCTTCTCTACTCAATCCTTTTTTTGGAATATCCTCTCTAAACACATTTTTTATAGGTAAAACTTGAAAAGTTGGTTCTACATCTACATCTACTTCATCTAAAAGGTTAAAGTAGCCAATTATACTTTCAAACTCCGCTCTAAACTTTTTAGCCTCTTCTTCACAAATTTCTATTTTTGCAAGTTCTGCCACTTTGTAAACATCTTCTTCCGTAAGCATGTTTTTTCAAACGCATTATGGATTAAAAAACTTGGTGTCAATGGTAAAGTTTAAGTTAGCAAACGTAAACTAATCTTGATGTCTTGCATATTTTGCAAGTACTTTTCAAGCTGTGGAGGCAGAGCTGAAATTTGCGAATATTTTGAGTTAAAAGAAACAAAGGATAGGCAAGATAATACAATAACTAAATTGAAAAACGTAACTAAGGAATCTATGACTATAAAAGAGGCAGCAGAAAGACTAAATATGACCGTAACTGAATTTCTTGAAATATTAGGGCAAATGGAAAGAAACGGTAAAATAAAATTGGAATTGAAATAAAGTAAAATATCTTGCTAAAATATTTTACAATTATTTATATACAAATTAAATAGGCTTTAGGCTTACCGAAAACTTTAAATTATCTGAATAATTATTCAATTTAGGAGGTGATAGTATGCCAGGTGGTGACAGAACCGGACCACTCGGACTTGGACCAAGAACTGGAAGGGGAATGGGTTACTGTTCAGGATACAACAGACCCGGATTTATGAACAGATGGTTTGGTAGATTTGGTTTCGGTAGGTTTGGTAGAGGGTTTGGTAGAGGAAGAGGTTTCGGCAGAGGATTCGGTAGAGGATGGAGATTTTGGTAATTTTTTAATTTTTCCATACATCTAATTTTTCAATTCTATCAAAGATGCCAATAACGTGATAAAATGTTGTAACTTCTCTGAGCTCTCTTAAATCATCTTTTTCAAGTTTCTTTTCAACTTCTACAAAGAATATATAGTCGCCTAATTCTGTTTTTGCCGGTCTTGACTCAAGTTTTCTGAGATTTATGCCCCTCCTATAAAACACTTCAAGAACATCTTTTAGCGATCCGGGCCTATCTTCAACACCAAAGAATAGTGATGTTATTTTTCCCCTAAGTTCACCTTTACCTTTCTTTCTTATCAGATAAAATCTTGTTTCATTTGTTTTGACATCCTGTATTCCTTTTTTCAAAATATACAATTTGTGCAATCTTGCAGCATTTTCTGAAATTATAGCTGCACTGTTTTCGTCTAAAAGGGATACAGCATCTGAAGTACTTTTAGTGTACTTTATTTCAGCGTTTAAGTAGTTGTTTATAAAGCCCATACACTGTGCTATTGCTTGTGGATGAGAGTATATCGTTTTTATTTCTTTTAGTTCAATAGGTCTTTTTGCGGCAAGACAATGTACAATCTTTAAAGTTGTTTCACCAAAAACTTCAACATGTGAACTCATTAAAGAATCTAAAACAGATATAACCGTACCATTCACCGAATTTTCTATTGGAACTAAACCATAATCTGCAGATTCATTTTCAACACATTTTATTATCTCATCCGTGTTTGAACAGTACTTCAAAGGTAGTCTTGAACCCACTAATTTTAGTGCTGCTTCTTCACTAAAGCTTCCAGCTGGCCCAAGCACAGCAAGAGTTTTCTTTATACCTAAAATACGATATTCCTCTTCTTTTGTTAAATTCATTATTCGTTCAAAAATTTCTTGAATATATGTTGGACTTAAATCTGTTTTAGAAAGTAGATCTTTTATTTTTACTTCTTCAACTTCAGCCACCTCTACAGGCTCATTTAGATCTCTTTTAAATAAAGCTATTTTTCTCCCAGCAGAAGTTCTTCTTTCTATTAATTTAAGTATTAGGGAATCGACAGCTCTTATATATCCTCTTAACAGCTCAATTGTTGATACATCCCAAGTAGCTTTACAAGCATCAAGAATTAAAGTACTATTAATATGGTCATCAAAATCATCTTTTAACTTTAAGAAAATATCCTCAAAACTTTGCTTATTTTTAAGTTTTCTATCGAGATCCTCTAAGCTTTTTATAAATTCCCTTCTAAGTATTTCAGCATTTTTTTGTATGTGCCAGTACATACTCCAGTCTTGGTTAATAATTCTGGATGCAAGTTTATAGAGTACAGCAAATATTGGAGATGAATACTTTAACTCATCTCTACTGAACTTATCTTTAAGGAAGTAGGCCATACCCAACAATAGAAAGTGACTTATGCCTTGAATCTTTGCCATTTCCGCATCATGTTCTTCGGGACTTAGCTCACTAAGAATTGCCCCAGCTTTTTTGAATTCGTTTAGAATTATTTCTTCTTCCTTTCTGCCACTCTTTTTAACTATAATTATGTTCGATAAACCTATTTCGCTATCCGGTCCAAACATCGGATGAATGCTCATATAATCAAAATTAGCCTGCTCAAGATACGGAATTGAAAAAGATTTTATTGATGCTATATCAACAACCAATGCATCAGGACATTTTTCCTCTATATCTCTTACTGCTGTAGGTATGCACTGCATAGGTACGCACAGAAAAATTACGTCTCCTTTAACTTCATTAGTATCTCTTTTTTCGGGAATTATATCATAACACTTTACATCGTAACCTCTGGAGAAAAAGAACTCTTTAAAAAATCCACCCATTTTTCCGGCTCCATAAATCAATATTTTTGGTTTCATAATTTCACACCCAGTATTTCGAAAATTTTTCTTGCATTATCTACACTAAGCTGCCCCGGTGCAACGGCTTTCCCTTCTGAACAATAAATAAATGGAGATCCAAGAATTACAGCAAGAATTCTGGTATATGAGTATTTTTCACCCATTAAAAAAGCTACGACATCCTCATATTCACAGAGTATTTTAACGATTGTTTGTACATCTTTTTTCTCCCTTCCCATAACTGCAATTTTAAAAATATCACCTCTTCTACTTTCTACCATATCTCTAAGCTCTGTGAATTTAGGAGTTCTTTTAAAATTGTGATAGGATTCAATAATTTTAAATGGTAAATCAAAAAACTCTCCTCTTGCATAAACTTCTATGTCCGCATAATCAAAAACATTTAAGTACTTTCTAAATATGCTAAGCCTTTCTTCCTCGTTACCCTTAAATTTTCCGCCATCATCAGCCTTTCTTACTGTAATTATCTTTGGCTTTTCAATTTTTTCTATATCTTTTTTTTCAGGCAAATTTTTGAATAGATCCAATCTAAATTCAAGTACATCAGCCTTACTTTTTATAGCTTCATCCAAGGATCTAATTGATGAAACTATCATACTCACTTTTCCAGTATATACTCATCAACACCTACGCCAAAGTGTCTGGCTTTTTCACCAAGCCAAACTAAAACTTCATCTCCAGCTTTCAATTCAGCAACAGATACATGCTTTCCTCCCGGTGCAACGAGTTTTATTGTTTCCGCATTTTGGAGTATCACTACTCCCTCTGAATCTTTTACCTTAGCTCTGACAAGGACTAATGGTCTTCTTTCTATTTTTACTCTGCCAACATAGCTTTTTCTAACTGATCCATCATGTTTAACAATCTCTACTTCATCTCCAGCTTTTAATTCAGCAAGATACTTTGTTTTTTCACCAACTTTTACATACGAACTTACACATCCAGCATTAACTCTAAATGGTCTTGAAGCAACATATTCACTCTCTTCACTTTCACTTCCTACTAAGAACATGAAACCGGCACTACTACCAACGAGCATACCTTCTCCAACACTCATTAGAGTTACAGTATCCACACAAACTCTTTCTCCAACGCCAAGAGGCCTTACTTCTTCTACAACAGCAGTACTAAGCTTTATCTTTCCAGCCTGTTCTGAAACAATTCTATAAAATTCAAGCATACCTTCTCTTCCAACATCACTTTTAACGGCAATCCCATCAGCACCTTTTTCAAGAGTTGTTAAAACTACTCTTGCATCATCGATATTATTAACTTCAGCTATCAGTTTTGCATTCTTTTTCATTGCAATTAAGTTTTCAAGTGGAATTATTCTCCAATCTGAAAAACTTAAAAACAGATAAGATGCATCAGAAGATAGTTCTATAGCTTTTAGCTGTTCATCTGCTGAAGTTATATCGATGAAGTAAACACCCGTACCATTATATTTACCTTTAATACCTTTTCTCGCTATAACTCCAATTCTACCCAGTTTTCTTGCTTTTTCGGCGTATGGCTCATCAACAACTACGCCAGTAAACCCTATTTCTATTGCATCTTTTACTTGCTCCTTTACTTCTTCCCAATTATCTCCCTTTGTTAGTAACCATATTTCTTTCATATACCACATTCACCTCAGTTATGCTATCATGTATCACACGTTTTAAATCTTTTACCATCTCTTCAGGTCTTTCAGCTTGGAAAACATTTCTACCTATAGCAACCCCGGACGCTCCTGCTAAAATTGCTCCCCTCACTTCCTCGAATAGTTCTTCACAATTTTTTTTGCTTCCACCAGCTACAACCACTGGAACTTCACAGTACTCTATAACTTCCGCAAAACTATTGGGACTGCCAGTATAACAGGTTTTTACAATATCTGCTCCAAGCTCATACCCAACCCTAACCGCATGTTTCACAGTATCTACGTTTACTTCGACCCCCTCGCCCCTCGGATACATCATTGCCAAGAGTGGTAGTCCGTATGAATCGCATATTTCAGATACTAAGCCTGCATCTTTCAATTGCTCACATTCAGTTTTGCTACCTATGTTTACGTGTATGCTTACAGCATCAGCTCCAAGGTATATTGCCTTCTCTACTGAGCAAACCAAGACTTTTTCGTTTTTATGATATATTGTAGAACCGCTCAAGTGAACTATTAAAGCAGACTGCATATTTTCCACGTACTGTGAATTTTTAACGACACCTTTGTGCAAAACCACTGCATCAACTATTGAATCTATTTTTTCTAAAATTTTATCTATTTTTTGAATTCCTCTTACTGGGTAGCTTATTCCATGATCCATTGGCACTATTAACGTTTTTCCGTCGGGCATAATCCTTTTCAAACGCCTTTTTTTGCCAACATCAGACATAGTATAACACACCCCCAATGCTAAATAACAACCAAATTTAAAAAACAAAATAGCTCCAGCTAAAGAAAAATCTACTTACAAAAATACCAAGGTTCAATCTTGCTAAATGGGTAAATACCATTGGTATAGGATTACATCCAAATTATTTAAATTTTTCGAACATCACTTTGATTTTGTTTTACTTTTTACATATTATAAATATATTTTCATCAATAATTTAATTTTAAATTTAAAATTAAAAATTGAAAAATGGTTAGTAAGTACATGGTACAAGTAAAATTGGAAGTACTGATTTTCTAATTACAGATTCTGCTGTACTACCCATTAACAATTCTTTTATTTTACTTCTTCCTTTCTTGCCAATTACAATAATCGTAGAACCTCTGACTACTGCTTCCTGAATTATTTCATCAGATGCTACGCCAGCGCTAACTTCTATATCGCAATCACACTTGAACTGTTTTGCAAGACACTCAAGTTGTTCCATTGCTTTTTTAACGTTAGATTCGATTTCATCATGTTTGCCATAATCAACAACATGGAAGAGTGTAGCAGTTTTTATATAATCTTCAAACAGAACTTTAACAACATCTATTATATGCCCAGAACAAGTCCCAAGTCCAAGAGCAATTAGAGGTCTCTCAAAAACTCTTCTTGCATCCCAAAAACACTTAACACTCTTTTTCGCTTTATCCCACTCATATTTAACGAGCAATACCGGCTTTCTTGCAATTCTTGCAACGTTAGATGCTGTAGTTCCAATAATCATATGTCTCAACACATTTTCACCTTTTGATGGCATAAATATAATATCAACGTTCTCCTCGTCAGCCACCTTTGATATTTCTATAGCTGGGGTACCAACTCTCACTATGGTTTTTGTAACGTTAATACCCATGTCTCTAAACTCTTCTGCAACTTTTTCGAGTTTATTTCTAACTTCTTTTCTATACTCGTCCATAACGTTTGGTAAAGCAGTCGTGTCTATTATATGAATAAGCACAAGCTCTTCTGCGACACCACTACTAAAGAATTTAGGAATACAATTTCCTATAGCGTGTTCGCTAACCATTGAGAAATCTACAGGAAATAATATTCTCTGTATCATACACATCACCTCTCCTCTTAAGTACATAATAATTATGATTAAAAAAGTATATATACTTTTCCAAAATCTTGAACATTTTCATTAAATTAATTCTATTCCTTCTAAAATCCAACATTTCCAAAAAACAAGCTGTAAAATAAGAGATACCAGCAATACGAACTTAATCAGCGAGTCGCTCATCTTAAAATTGATTAATATTATTGATTAAAGTTATATTTTATATTTTGAGATTTCGGAGAATAGATAGACTATATAATTATTTTTGTATTGTATCACGATGAAATTTTTTAGATTTTTGATAGATGTTTTGTAATATCTTTAATTTGAAAAAGAACAGAAAGATAAAAGTCGGGCATCTTTATATATGAGTTGCACTATTGAAGATTCCAGA
>JALSLC010000001.1 GCA_026988525.1 Archaeoglobaceae archaeon | reverse complement strand
CTCTCTTCTTCTCAGTAGATAGGCAGCAGCTACTAAGCCAGCAATTGCAAACACTGCTTCAAAGCCTGGAGTCTTCTTCTTTGGAGTGGGTGTTGGGGTTGGAGTTGGAGTGGGTGTTGGAGTTGGAGTTGGAGTGGGTGTAGGTGTGGGTGTTGGGGTTGGAGTGGGTGTGGGTGTTGGGGTTGGAGTAGCGGTTGGAGTTGGGGTTGGAGTGGGTGTTAACTCTTCAGCGCTTGCAACTATCTTGACAGTCTTTATTACTAACACGTCATCGTCAGCATTCCACTTGAGAGCGTATCCAGATGTTGGTTTAAGGTTGTAGTAGTTGTCTATGAACGTTGTGATATTACCATTTAGAGTACCCATTGTATCTCTAATGTATATTGTGTATGTTCCGGGTGTTATATCGCTTGTTGGTATGTTAACAACAGCGTAACCGCTATCGTTGAGAGCTATACCCATGTACTTTCTAAGCTTAGTACCTAAGTCCATTACAACGTATATGTGGTCATACTGCTCACAGTTAACTCTGTTCTCGTGTATTACCAACTTGATATGTTCTCCCTTGACGACTTCACTTGGACACTTAACAGTCATTACGACTGGCTGTACGTCCATAGTTATTGTCTTGCTTGACGATTCGGTGAATGCTCCGGTATCTGGATCTCTCGTATAGAGGTGGATTGTTAGGGTGTAAGTTCCAACTGGTAACAATTTGTCGTGTACTGGATCGAAAGTCGATTCGAGGATCTTACTATCCTTGTTGTAGTACGGATAGATCGTTGCGAACATGTAGTATGTACCGTTAGCAGTCTTGTTCCACTTAACTAATTGGTTGTTGTTGCTGAAAGTTACACCACTTGCAGTTGGATTAGCTCCCTTCTTAATATCTACTCCATGTCCCTCTAAGGTGTAGCATGCATATACGACGTCATTTGGCTTTGCGTTAACCTCTATGAACAACTTCTTAGCAGAGCCCTGAGTCAACGTGAACGTGTCTGGAGCCCAAATTATGCCTACTGGCACAACGGTAAACGTTAGCTGTGCGTATCCGTACTTAGACAAGTCGAAGTGTACCTTGTCTGGTAATGGTACGACGTATAGCGTGTAAGTTCCGGTGCTTGCGTTCTTACGAATCTTGAGAGATACCTGGTACGTGTCGCCTGACGTCGTCTTTATAACCATTGTGTTGTAAGTGTTTATGGATCCGCTTTCGCTAGTTGGCATCTCTGCAACATTTTCTATTATGTTCTTATCGCTGCAGAATACAGCTAAGTACTCAACTGGGCTTGTACCGCTTAGAGTAACGGTAGAGCCAAGAGTTACAGTGGTCATACTCAGCTTAGCAGTAAGTGTTGCTTTGACAACGCTTATCGTTATAGTAGTTGAAACGTCAGTTCTGGCTGCAGAGTATATCGTCAAAGTGTAAGTAGTCTTAGATGCGTTCGGGTTGATGTACAGATCAGGAGTCTGCCAGTTACCGTTAGCACCTGTGTAAACTGGTATTATCTCAGTAGCGTTATTGGGGTACCAGTTAGCACCGGTGGGTACACTATTATATACGTTAACGTCTGTTATGAGTAGTGGATACTCATTCTGATTGCCTCCAGTAATCTTAATGTCTATTTCACTTCCAGCAACCAATCCACTGCTACCAGTTATCTTTATCTTTTCACCTCTAACGACTATGTTGCTTGGGGTTACTTTTGCTGTTATCGTTGGCTCTTTGATCATTATGTAGTAAGTTTCTGTGTCAGTTTGATTTGAGCTAGCAAAAGCTTGAACTACTACTTTGTAACTGCCAGTAGGCCATGATAGCTTAGGTTCAAATGATGTTGTAGCCTTCCAAGTTCCATCGGATTTTACTTGTATGTCATAAGCGATGAAGTATTGTATACTAACGTTGTATAAGTAATTGGCACTTTGTCCAGTTATATCCTCAATCTCTTTAGGAGTTAACACAGGAGCTAGCCCGAAGTTGGAGTTAACGCTTAATTTTGATGTGATATAATCTCCTTTTGTTGCGTTGAAGAAGGTTATTCTGTAACCTACAACGTAATCGCCTCTGTTGTTGTATTGGCCTTCAATGAAATTAGTTAAGTTCTGACTAATCTGGGTTGCGTTTACTCCCCTTAAGTTGACGGTTGTGGTATTGCTGTACGCAACGGCAGTACCATTCGGATAGTATATTACGAGGTTTATGTGGTTTGGTATACCACCAGCATAGTAGCTTACATCATCGAATAAGCTACCACTCTCAGCTAAGTTAGTAGTACCCTGTATAGTTAAGCTCTGTCCTAAGTACATGGTAGATGGTAAGTTTGCAGAAACACTAACATCGTCAACTTTGAAAGTCATAGATTCCTTAGCATTTCTGCAAGTAACAGTTATCTTCCAAGTTCCAGAAGCTCCTACTTTGTTACAGTATTTGAATACATAACTAGTACCATTCCAGTACCAGAGAGTGCTATTGTTTGTGTCTATTGCGAAGTAGTGTACTGTACCATTGCTACCACCATATGGTACATTAACACTAACACTACCACTAAATGGACCCTCTACCTTTATAGTAGCGTTTGTTTGATTGTCTAGTCCAGTTATTTGTATTGTAAATCTTGCAAAGTCTCCGAGTGCTATTGGGGTTCTTGAGTTGTCGAGGGTTATGCTTATTGTTGGGAATGCGTTGTAGATTCTGATTACTTGTGGTGGTGTGTTAGCAGGATCAATATTGCTGGTTAAGTTCCAAGTTGGCAAACCGTTAGAACCTTCAACTATAAGCGCGTAATTACCAGCTGGCAAGTTACTAACTGTGAATGTCTTGTAACTCTCATCTTTGGGTATTGAACCTAAAACTATAACGTTGCCAGTGTTTAAGTTCTTAAGTTTTACAACCACTCCTGCAGTTGAAGATCTGTAATTGGTTACGCCAATTTCAAAACTTGAACCGTAGTTGTACTGAATTACGTTAGGTATCTTGGATGTATCGTAGTTTACTGGTGTTGTTAAGAGTTTTTCTTCATATATTACATATATTATATTGCCTGATGTATTATACTTCTTAAAGTCTAAGTTACTTGGGGATACTGTTTCTAAGAGTGATGAAAGCGTTATAGTTTTAGTTGTGTGAGTGCTAGTTGATGTGTTGTAGAAGTAAGCAGTTATAGTTACTGGTGAAGAAGATAATGGTCTGAGTACGCAGTCTGTTATAACTGTTGGATTGGTTGTGGATATATTTATCCAATTTGGCTGAGTTGTGTTATTTACGTTGGCAAGAGTGCCATTAGTTATAGTTGGTGTTCCTATTATTTTTGCTCCGTTTATTGATATGTTTACATAATTTGCTACAAACTTACCATCTGTCTGAGTTGTTAACTTAACGGGTGTATCCCACCCTATTGCAGACACATTCGAAGTCAGATTTACGTTTACTGCGTAAAGCGTTATAGTTTTAGTTGTGTGAGTGCTAGTTGATGTGTTGTAGAAGTAAGCAGTTATAGTTACTGGTCCAGCATTTGATGCATTAAGCGAGCAATTAACCAGT
The DNA here is from genome assembly GCA_026988525.1 of Archaeoglobaceae archaeon. Lineage (GTDB taxonomy): Archaea > Halobacteriota > Archaeoglobi > Archaeoglobales > Archaeoglobaceae > WAPX01. The sequence goes on along the minus strand of JALSLC010000001.1, from coordinate 24,226 downwards.
ACAGGTGTTGTCGTAATTCCAGTAATGTTTATCCAATTAGGCAAGGCGGAAGTATCCACTGTACCACTACTGCTTACTGTTGGTGTTCCTACTACAGTTGCTCCGTTTATTGATATGTTTATTTCATCAGCTACAAATTTACCCTCAGTGCTAGCATTAAACTGTATTGGCGTAGTTACATTGGCAAAGAAGTTCGTTACATTCGAAGCCAGATTTACGTTTACTGCGTAAAGCGTTTTATTGGCGGTATTCACTTGCACTAAACCACTCGAGGTATTATTGTAGAAATAAGCGTTAACAGTATAACTTCCTGCAGGCGCATTTATTGTTGTATTAATCGTTACTTCAGTTGTACTATTCCCATTAAGGGATATGTTTATCCAGTTTCCGCTACTAACCGTAAAAGTTCCAGTTACTGGACCTGTTGTTGTTGTGTAATTAAACGTACCATTAGTTATAGTAGCTGTTGTTGGTGTAATTGATACGTTTATTGAACCATTAAATGGAACAGTTCCGTTGTTAGCAACAATTTGTATTGGCGTAGTTACATTGGCAAAGAAGTTCGTTACATTTATAGTTACAGTTGCAGCACTAGCACTGCCAATTGCAATCACTAGAATCGCTATTGCCATCAATCCTATTTTCAAACTTTTTTCGTTCATCGCTACATACTGTTAATTCAAATAATTTATAGGTTACTGTTTAACAATACCAAATGAATTGCTAAAATTATAAATATGATTTTATCTAAAAATATGTTTTCTTGAAACATTCATTCTTACGAGAGGTTTGGATAAATGTCTTCTTGCGCAGGGTGGAACTTCATAGAACCCCTCTTCTAAGTCTCTTTCGATTTTAACTTTAATTCTGTCTTCAGCTTTAGTCTTACACTTTTTACACCTATATCCTTGCCTCCTTCCAGCAGACTCCATCTTTTTACCACAAATGGGGCAAACTGGGTTTTCCATTTTATAAACTTCTGCAAGCTTTACAATGTTTATTTTTTCTAAGTTTACAGTGTTCTTTTTAACAGAACCATACACCTCCAATATATCACCGATTTCAAGTTTTCTAATCACATCTCTAAACTGTTTTGTAGGCTCAAAAGCTGCACATTTTATACTGCCAAATTTAGTGTTTATATAAAAGAAAACGTGCCCCCCCTCTATGTCGTATGGTTTCTCTATTACAACACCTCTCAGCTTATAAGAGTGATAATTTTCAACCTCATTCGTTTCGTTCTCATCTATTATGTGCATATCTGTACCTTGATTTGTTATAAAAAATTGTCTTCTATCAACTTTTTCTGTAATTACTATGCTACTTGCTTTTTCAATAGCTCTTAGATCATCACCTCTTATACCATACAATACAGGATCAGGAGAAGATGGTATAGCAACTACAACATCATTGTGCCAATCGACAGTATCCCATGTTAAAGGATAGGTTTCTTTATCCGCTCTAAAAAAACTTTCCCTGTCATATTCTCTTGGAGTGCCAAACTTCTTAGGTTCTCTATATGCTAATAGTTCTAAGGTAAAATCATATAATTCCAATCCAACCGCCGCTAAAGCCCCTATCAAACCTCTACCAAGTTTCATTTTTATGTGAGGTATCATGTATTTACCTATAATAAAAAGAGCTTGATCTATAGAGACTACTTCTCTAACAGTTTTTATTGCAAAATTTGGTAATATGTTCATAGCTTCACTATCAACTCTTACAAATACAGCACCCGGATTGGTTTTTTCATCATCCAACATAGAATATTTTTCCATACAGTGCTTTGTTATTTCATAAGCTTCTTCTAAGTCCCCTTCAACTAAGAAAGAAACAGCTCCGTTTCCCCTTGTCTTATATGGAATGGTTGGGTTAAGTCTAATTAGTCTCGGAAACCCCTCTATTTTCATCCCAGCTTTTTCTAACTCTTCCATTAAAATTACAGATAAGTATGTTGTACACATACCTTTATTTGAGTCTGTATCATCAATACCTATCCAAAACCTCATTGTAGTCAGAAAATACAGCATTGATATATACGTTTCACTAAACACTATTGCATAATTTAAGTTTCAGTTCATCTGAATGCAAAAACAAATTTTTAAAGTGTACTGATGTTTGCTAAATTAGAACCTAATATTTTATTAATCACAACTTTCGGCAATTGTCAATGTAATACTCGACAAAAATCCTCAAATATTTAAAATCGAAAATTTTTCACGTTTTTTCATCATCATTTTATTCCCGGAAATTTTTTATAGTTGATAAACAAAAGTCGATTTAACTTGTTTAAAATTTGTAGGATATTACTTCTCGGAGGGAAAAGATATGTCAAATGACGAAAAACCGAAAATTGGTGTTTATATCTGCCATTGTGGTGAAAACATTGCTGGGGCTGTTGATGTAAAGGCTGTTGCAGAATTTGCAAAAACTCTCCCAGATGTCGTGGTTGTAAGAGATTATCTTTTTATGTGTTCTGATCCGGGGCAGGAATTAATTAAACAAGATATTAAAGAGGGATTAGTAAATAGAGTAGTTGTAGCAGCATGTACTCCGAGAACACACGAACCTATATTTAGAAAAGCTTGTGAAGATGCAGGACTAAACAAGTATTACTTTGAAATGGCAAATATAAGAGATCAATGCTCCTGGGCACACTGGCACGAAAAGGAGAAGGCTACAGAAAAAGCTAAGGTGATAATTGCCTCAGCTGTAGCAAAAGCAAGATTGCTTGAACCACTCGAAGATAGGTACATAGATCTTAAAAAAGAAGTTTTAGTCATAGGTGGTGGCATTGCGGGTATATTTGCATCACTTGACCTTGCAAATGCGGGATTCAAAGTACATCTTGTAGAAAAAAGCCCAAGTATTGGAGGAAACATGGCAAAACTCGATAAAACATTTCCAACAAACGATTGCTCCGCATGTATTCTAACTCCGCTTATGGTAGAAGTGGCAAACCATCCAAATATAAATCTACTAACTTACAGTGAAGTTGAAAGTATAACTGGTTCAGTTGGCAATTTTAAAGTTAAAGTAAGGAAAAAACAAACTTACGTAGATTGGAATAAATGCACTGGCTGTGGTGCTTGCTTGGATGTTTGCCCTCCGAAAGCAAGAGTTCCCGATGAGTTTAATGAAGGAATGAGCTTAAGGGGAGCAATATACATTCCATTCCCACAAGCTGTACCTAAGAAAGCAGTAGTTGATATGAATGCATGCATAAAATGTGGTGGCAGAGACTTCTCCGGAAAAGAGCCAAGAAAAAGTAAATCAGGAAAACCAATTCTTGCTCCTTGTGAGAGGGTATGCCCAACTGGAGCAGCTGATAGAACTCCATATAGAGATCCAAATGGAGAGATTGTTGAACTTGAAGTTGGTGCTATTATAGTGGCAACAGGTTACAAGGTTATGGATAAGAGTTACTTCAAAGAGTTTTCACCACATCACCCAAATGTTATAACTGCCATGCAAATGGAAAGGTTAATTTCTGCTACAGGCCCATCTGAAGGTAAGTTAATCAAACCATCAGATATACCAAAGTTACTTGAAGCAAAGAAGAAAGGTGAAAAAATAGAGGTAGAAAAGCCAAAAACTATAACATTCATATCGTGTGTTGGTTCCAGAGACAACAGATATCACACTTATTGTTCAAGAGTTTGTTGTATGTATATGTTAAAACAGGCTATGATATTAAAAGAGAAGTATCCAGATTTGGATATCTACATATTCTTCATAGATGTTAGAACTCCCGGCAAAGAATTTGATGAATACTACATGAGATGCAGACAACTCGGAATAAAGATTATAAAAGGTAGAGCTGGTGGAATACAAGTATTACCGGGAGATAAATTGCTTGTAAAAGGTTATGATGCTGAAGTTTGCAGACCAGTGGAAGTTATAACAGATATAGCAGTTTTGGCTACTGCAATAGAGCCAGATAATACCTTAAGAGATTTAGCTAGAACCCTTGGAATAAACGTAGGCGCTGAAGGATTTTTGAAAGAAAGGCACACAAAGTTGTATCCTGTTGACACGATGACTGAGGGTATATTCATTGCCGGGTGCGCTCAGGGCCCCAAGGACATTCCAGATTCAGTTGCACAAGCAAAAGCTGCTGCTGCTTCAGCAATGTCTTTACTTGAACCGGGTAAAATGACTGTAGAACCTCTAATATCTGAAGTTGATAAAGAGAAGTGTACTGGCTGTGGAGTTTGTGTTCCTCTCTGCCCTTACGGTGCAATTTCCCTTGTTAAACACGAAGACAAGTTAAAATCAGAAATAAATCCAGCACTTTGTAAGGGATGTGGTGTTTGCACAGCAGCTTGCCCAAGTAAAGCAATAACCTTACATGGATTCACTTACGAACAAGTTCTTGCACAGATAAAAACAATAGCTAAATGGCCTGAAATTCAAACTTAAATTTTTTAGGAGGTGTTGAGTTTGATAGAGCCTGAGGAGGGTGTTCCTACAATTTTAAATTTATCTGAGATATCTGAAAGAGAAAGAGAAGAGGAAGAAAAAGTTGTAGATATTGTAAGGGAATTTGGAGCCGAGAATCTAATATACTGCATGCAGTGCGGTTCCTGTGCTGCTGTATGTCCTCTTGCCAGAGTTGGCTTTGAATGGTACAATAAAAAGCTAATAAAAGCTTTACTCCTTGGATTAAAAGAAGAATTGTTAGATGATCCAACACCGTGGGCATGTGTAGCTTGTAACAGATGTACTGAAGTTTGCCCAAGAAGAGTGTCACCCTTTGAAGTTATGTTTGCTGTTAGAAGAATGATGGTAGAAGAGTTTGCAATACCAACTCTTGCAATAGAGGGTCTAAGAGCCCTATATGAATATGGTCATGCCGTGTACATGACGGGCAGAGAAGCCAGAAAGAAAGTAGGACTGCCAGAAAAACCACCTTCAACAGATTCCGACGAAAAGGCTTTGAAAGATCTCAAAACTATACTTAGAAATACTAAGCTTGCTGAACTTGGGTTAATTCCAATGAATGATTAATTTTGAAAGAGGTGATAATCATGATAGCAGATGTTGTAAAAAATGAAAGTAAAAATGAAGGTAAGCTTAAATACGGACTCTTCTTAGGATGTAACATACCTTTTAATAGGCCAGATGTAGAACAGGCAATGAGAAAAATTTTTCCAGCTCTGGGAGTAGAAATTGATGATTTGATGGGACAATCATGCTGTCCAACTTGGGGTACAATGCCTTCAATAGATATTGTAGCTTGGTGTGCTGTAGCCGCAAGAAACCTATGCTTAGGTGAAGAAAAGGGAATTGATTTAATGACTGCATGTAACAGTTGTTATGGTAGTTTAAACGAGGCAAGACATAAAATGTTGACAAATCCAGATATTTTAAAGAGTGTAAATGATATTCTCTCAAAAATAGGTAAAAAATATGAAGGCAGGGCTAAATGTAGGCATGTTGCATGGGTTTTATACAAAGATGTTGGTCTTGAAAGAATAAAGGAATCTATAAAATATACCTTGGATGATATTACAATAGCTGTACAACCGGGATGCCACTTCCTCTGGCCCTCAGAAGTTTATCCAGACAAAGAAGAAGATCCATTTAATCCAAAAGTATTAAGAGAATTATGTGAAGTACTTGGAGCAGAGGCACCGTATTACTCAAAACTTGTAGATTGTTGCGGTATGGGTGCACTTAGAAGCACCGATCCAGAAAAATCATTTACACTCGTTAAAGAAAAACTTGAATGTATAAAAGAAGAATTAGATGCTGATCTGATTGTTACAACTTGCTCTTCATGCCTAATCCAATTGGATGATGCTCAAGAAAGGCTAAGAAAGTCCGGTAAACTCAACTTTTCGATACCCGTTCTCCATTACGTGCAATTGTTAGCACTATGTATGGGGTTTGACCCCGAACAAGTTGCGGGAATAAGTGTTACGCCAAGGGACGAAATTATAGATAAAATAATTAATAAGAGGTGATGCTGTATGGCTAATGAATGGGAACCAAACATTCTTGTAATTGCATGTAATTGGTGTACATATCAAGCTGCAGATATGGCTGGAAGTTTAAGATATGCTTACCCACCTACAGTAAAAGTTGTTAGAGTTCCCTGCAGTGGTAGAGTTGAGCCAGAATTCGTTATTGAAGCCCTTCTAAACGGTGCTGACGGAGTTTTAATTGGAGGATGTCATCCGGGCGATTGTCATTATAAAGAAGGAAATTACAAAGCTTTAAGACGTTACGAATGGCTTAAAAAGATAATTGAAGAACTTGGAATTGAACCGGAAAGAGTTAGACTTGAATGGATTGGTGGTTCAGAAGGTTTAAAGTTTGCGGAAGTAATGAAGGAGTTTGATGCTACTATAAGAAAGCTTGGACCCAACCCACTAAAGAAGACTTAATTTTTTTAATTTTTTAATGCGGGGGGAGGGATTTGAACCCTCGAACCCCTACGGGACGGGACCCTGAATCCCGCGCCTTTTCCTGACTCGGCAACCCCCGCTTAATATTAAAAAAGTACTACAAATAAATAAGTTTTCGGTTGTATTATCTATCATGAAAGCTTGGAGGTTTATTGGATTTGATGATGGATTTACTTCTTTGTCATGTAAAAAAGCACATCTTGTAGGATGTGTCACTGCTGGTTGGAATGTAGAAGGATTTCTGTACACAAAAATAGATGTTGACGGATTTGATGTTACGGAAAAAATAGTAAATTTACTAATTAACTCAAAATTTATTAAACAAATAAAATGTATATTTTTGTATGGAATAACTTTTGGTGGTATGAATGTAGCTGACATCGTTGAGATAAATGAGAGGCTAAATATACCAGTTGTTAGTATATCTAAAAAATTGGGCGATGTAACTGTACCAGCTTTGAAAGCAGGAAATGCTGATAAAAGATTAAAAATTCTTAAAAAAGCAGGAAATCCAACAAAACTGTTTGATTTAAACGTTCATTTTTGTGGCTGTAGTATTGAAGAAGTAGAAAAATATCTTGTTGCCTCTACTATTAAAGGAAAAATTCCTGAATGTCTTAGAATTGCTCATCTCGTAGCTTCAGCTCTTGCTTATGGTGAATCAAAAAAAGCATGAGGAGGGGTGGTAGTAAGCCCCCTTCTGTTTCAGGCGGCATCGGTCTAAGCCGCAAAGCGTTGCACCGGCGGGGTCGGCCGTTTCACCCTGCCTGAGTGACCTCACCCTTCCGGGATCATCGCATTACCTCAGGCAGGTATCGTTTCTGTGCCGTTGCCGTGCCTTCCGGCACAGCCCCTTGCGGGGCTCCGCCTTTTAAAGGTGGGGGGACTTTCCTCCCTTCGGTAAGCCGCCCTCCACCCCTCCCCATTTTAAGTTTAATGTTTATATTAATAAATTCATTGGTGATCGCTAACTTTTATAAGCTTTTTACCCTTATTAGATAACTTTATCGATCCTGTATTTTCATCAACCTCTATAAGACCAAACTTTTCGAGCAATTCTGCAATTAGCTCTTCCTGATTATTTTTGGACGTTGTTATTTTTTCTAATTCTTCTGCTAATACATGTACGATTTCGCTTAATCTATCCTCTTTAAGTTTTTCTTCAGACTGCATATTAATCACCACTATAATGATGATTATTATAATATTTAAATGTTTCCAAATTTATCTTTAAAATGTACGTGATAATTCATACATAAGAATTCCAGCTGCTACAGATAAATTTAAACTTCCAATATTACCTCTACCGGGAATTTTGACTATATTATCACAAATTCTTTTTATTGACGCAGATACTCCTTTATCTTCTCCTCCAATTATTAAAATAGAGGGAAGAGCCATTTTTGTAGAATATATGTCTTCTCCGTCCAATTCTGCGGCAACCAATCGATATCCTAATTTTTTAGCTTTTTTTAACTCAAACATTCCTGCAAATGCTATTTTTGTATGGAAAACTGCTCCAGCAGAAGTTCTAACTACTGCATCTGTTATCTTTGTAGTTTTCCTCTTTTTTATTGCTACACCGGAACAGCCAAAAAATACTGCAGACCTTATTAAAGCTCCAAGATTTCTGGGATCTTCGACCCTATCTGCATACAATATAAAACTTTTGTAATCAAGAAGCTCATCAAAATTAGAGTATCTAAAATCTACATCTGCTGCTACACCTAAGTTCACGTTCTTCTTTACAATTTTAATTCCAGCTTTTCTCGCTAACTTTACAACTTCATTTCTTCTTCCATTTTCATCTTTAAGGTAAACTACCTTTGCCGCTCCCGCTTTTATTGCTTCTACAACACTATTTATACCATGCACTCTCATTATAAAATATCCTGCCAGTCTAATTCTTTCATTTTTAACTCTCTTCTCCTGTTCTCAAGAAATCTTTGAACTGTTGTATGTTGAGCTCCCTCTATTAGCATCATTATCGCCTCTCTTGCAACATTAACATTCATAGGCTCCCCAATTATAGCTACTTTTTTACCGTATATTGAAACATCAACTCCCAGCATATCTTCGATATTTTTTCTCATTTTACCACCCTTTCCAATTATTCGCCCTTTAATTCTTTGTATAGCGTTATCATTTAAATAGTCACTCAAATCTATTATTTCAAGAATCCTAAAACCTTCAAGCAATTTCATTGCAGTTTCTGGATTAAATCCATGAGCAATTGCGTTTATTGCATCTCTTGCTTTTAAAAAACCAATAGCATCCTCACAAACAATCTCTACAACTCCATAAGGTTTTACATTTATTTTACATCCAGTTTTTTCCTCTATTTTCTTTTTAATTTCACCATCTTTTCCAATAATAACACCAATTCTATCATCTGGCACTCTTATTTCGGTCTCCATAGCTTACACCTCTTTTATAATTAATTTCAGTTTATCTAAATCTCTTTTTATGTTAAACTTGCTGAAGAACCTAAGTATATTCTTCAGATCCCTCTCAAGGTATTTCTCTGAGAGTGGGTGGTCTATTAAAACACTCTGCCCCATATCTATTAACCAAGGTTCATCATCAAATAGTAGTATATTGTATTCGCTGAGATCTGCATGAACAAGCTTAACCTCATACAATTTTTTTACGTTTTCAATTATTTTTTCAAATAACTCTTCAACATCAACTATCTCTGACAGTTTACTACCAATTTCAGCTAAGGTAGGGGCTGGAATTTCATCTTCTCCAATAAATTCCATCAATATAACATTTTTTAAATATTTTACGGGTTTTGGCACATTAACCTTACCCTCCTTAGCTCTAACAAGATTTCTAAATTCTTTTTCAGTCCATATATAAACTATCTCTTTCTTAGAAAACTTTCTCATATCAAATCTTTTATCCCCAAATAAATATTCATCCATTTTATAAAATTCTGAGGTTTCAATTCTATATATTTTTACTGCAAGAGGTATATCATTTCCTTCTTCATCCCTACCATCCGCATAAAAAACATTTGCTTCTTTGCCAGTAGATACAACACCCCCCATCGCTTTTATGTACCCCTTTGCAGACAACTTGTAAAGAACTTTAAGCGTTCTAAGATCTAACACCTCAGCATAGATTTTCCTATCTTCAATGCTTTTTTCTTTTATTTTTAGTTTATCCAAATATGAGTCTATTTCTTTCTCATCAACTTTCATAACCTAAAATAAATTTAAGGGTATTTTTAAATTAGTACCGAATAGAGTAAAACTGCTCCCATAGCCAACATTATATATAAAACATAGTATCCCACGTTTCCATTCATTAACCTCACTCTGAATTCGTTGCATAAATTTGAAAAATAAGTTGTGTCATATATTTTTTCAAGTCTATCACACCACCTTACAAAGCATCTCTTTTCTTCAGTTCCATAGAACGATTTTAAAGTTAATCTCAGTATCATTGAATATCCTTCTGGAGTATAGTTTTCACTGTACTCCCCACCCATCCACGGATCATCTAACCTTAAGTTTTTCACAATAAATTTTGATACAACTCCTATGGATATTGCTATTGCTAATAGAAAAGTAGCAAGAACTGTGGGTGAAATACAACCAAATCCTTTTCCAGATATTATAAGTAAACCCTTAGGTATAGATAGCAAACCACCTATAAAGTTTGTTGCACTATATCCTGAAATAAGAAATACGAGTTGAGAAAACATTTTTATCGCTGCTGGAGGATAGACTCCAAAGGCTACAACAATTGATGAAAGTATTAGTAATGGTGCAATCATTAACTTGTTTGTTTTAGTTTTACATTCATTCTTCCTTCTAAAAAGATAGATAGCCACTTTGCTCATCGAAATTGCACATATACCTGCTGATAAAGCAACAAGTGCTCCCGCTATAACAATTAGTAGTTTAATTGGTGTGTTTAATTCAAATGACTGGAAAAGTGTTTCAAGAGCCATCCATTCTGCTGTAAACCCGGGAAATGGAGGTATTGCTGCAAGTGATAGAGACGCTACGTACCCTGCTATAAAAGTTCCTATTGAAACTGCACTTTTTCCAAACTCAAGCTTGCTCTCTTTTTCAACATTGCCAATAGCTAAGAACATCAGTGATTTTGAAAGACTGTGGAACAACAAATAGAACATCGTAGCTGTTAATGCAAATGCAGAGAGAACTTTGCTACTTTTTGCTATTGAAAAAGTTGCCAAAAGCAATAGAATTACACCATCATTTTCAATAGTGCTGTATGATGGTAGGACTTTTACATCTTCAGATGTAGCTGAGTGCAAAGCACCATAAACTGCTGTGATTGCTCCAAATATTAGCATAATTACGGCTATCCAAGTTGGAGGTGTTGATAGAGATAGTAAATACATTATACCATAAACTCCCATAAGTGTTAAACAAGAACTCATAAGTACTGTAAAGTTCGTTGGAGAATCTCTATAAGCGGGAGGAGCCCATATATGGAATGGGAAAATTTCCATTTTTACCATAAACCCCAATGTACAAAAGAGGAAAACCAGCGAATAGTACTTTGAGATGAGAAGGGAGTTTAAACTTATACCATATTCAATTCCAAAAGCAAAGCCAAGTAAAATTAAAATTGTACTTAATTCACCAAATGCCAGGAATTTATAGGCACTGCTTCTATTATCGATAGAAAGGAAAGTTGAGATAGTCATAAGTTCCCATCCTGCAAGAAAAGTCAGAACGTCCTTAGCCCAAAGTATAATCGTTATTGAAAATAGTGTTAGAGAGTAAAGGATTGCCTTGTCTTTTTTATTTGAATAAAAAGCACTCCATATACCTGTACAAAACCAAATTATTCCAAGAATAAATGCAAAGTAATCTGAAATTGATGACATACTCAATGAATTGTAGATCATTACAAGACTTACTACTGAGGTAGATACATAGCTGAGGCGCGGTGAAATAATTGCTATTAACAATGTTACCAAGTAAGCTACAATAATTAGCATATTCAAGATTTCACCTCCTTACTACATGCTTTTAAAATAGATTCAATTATTTTGTAAGGGGATGGTGGACAGCCTCTAACCAATACATCCGCTTTTTTGCAAAAATCTATAGCACAATCACCAACAGCAATAATAATTTTTGGGGATGGCATAGCCTCATAAGCCTTGGCAACAGCATCTCTCATACTTTCGCTACAACCAACAACCAACATTACATCAGCGTGTCTTGGTGTGGGAGTGAAAAAAATACCCAATCTGTGAAAATCATAGTATGGATTACCCATCATTTCTACTTCCCTATTACAAGAATTGCAACTCCCCGCATCAACAAAAAAGACATGTATAGACTTTTTAAATGGTAAAGTCTTTTTAACTTCTACTTCACCTAAGTTTACAAGTTCTTCTTCATCTTTACTAATTTCAAACGGAAATTTGGTTGTAACAATTCCTTTTTTTAGACCCCTAATTATCCACATAGCTCTCACCTCGACGCATCTGCAAAGGATAAGCCAAAACTTTCAAGTGCAAAAGGATAATCTGTAAAAATATTTCCTTCAACGCTCTTCGCAAAAGATAGATAGTTCACTTCAGAAGCTCCTCTAAACTTAATGTCTTTTATTCTTCCATTTTCAACCTTAAGATACAACAAAAGATCTCCGGGCGGAGATTCAACAAAGGATATCGCTTCTCCAGAATTTACATCCACATTTATGTTGTTTGTATTATCATTTATACTATCAAGTATATCAATAATAATTTGCAAAGATTGTTTAACTTCTTCAAATCTAACAATTGTTCTTGAAAGACTGTCGCCATCATAACTTACTACAGGTTCAAAATCTTCATAAAATGGTGAGAATGCTCTCACATCTCTTTTTAATCCACTAGCCTTTGCTGCTACGCCAATAGTATCTAATTCAACTGCCATGCTACTACTTATTTTCGCTGTACCGTGGAGTCTATCTATAAATATCTTTGACACCGATAACTCATCTACCAATTCTTCAAATTCTTTTAAAATTTTATTGACATTCACTTCAGTATTCTTCAGCTTTACAGATCCAATCCTATTAAATCCAAATCCATAGCGATGTCCAAATAGCTTATAGTTTAACCTTAAAACGTCCTCTTCCAAAGCAAGAAGGTGAGATACTGCTACTTTTTGAGATGCTGCTAAAGCTAAACGGTATATTGAGTGTATGTGATTGTAAACTCTTTCGAGTTCCAATCCAAGAATTCTCAATAAACTTAACTTTTCTGAGCTAATTCCAGCAATCTTTTCAACTGCAATGCAATAAGCTGTTGAATATGATATAGAGAATGTTCCACAAAGTTTCTCTACTAAATTTATAGCCTCTTTTACATCCATGCCTTTTAATCTATTTTCAGATCCTCTCTTCTTGTAGTGTGTTCTTGGTATTACGTTCAATATTCTTTCACCATAAGTTAGCACATCAAAGACTCCAGCTTCCCACAATCCACTTGATATTGGCCCGTAGTGTATTTCAAAAGCAGGTTTTCCGCATTTAAGTTTTAACTCTTCTAATCTTCCGGTTAAAAATTTATATAATGGCCTATCTTCTGTTAAATAACTTTTTTCTGTAGGTAACTTAAAAATCTGCCCCCTGTCATAGTCAGTCATTACAACAAAATCAAAAACTGCGGATAATGTTAAATCACTCACCTTTGTTGCATCATCTATTGTATCAAATACGATCATATCAATCCCTCCAAGTAGAGTAAAATGAGTACACTAACTGCAATATATACTACGCAAGAAATGGCTGGAACAAACTCAGCTAAGATAGATGTTTTTACTTTTTCTCCTTTTCCAAAACACATTTTTGTTACATGGTAGTTTATTGACAAAAATGAAATCAGTATTGCAGTTACTAAAACTGCAGTTAACACTGGAAATCTGAGACTTGCAGCAATAATTATTAGTTCTGCTATGAAACTTGCAAACGGCGGTGCTCCAGTGACTGCAAGTGATGATAGAATCATAGATAAACCTGTTATTTTTGAAGTTTCAATTAATCCAGTTATTTTCGATATTTCGTGAGTTCTTAGATAAGTTATTACATTACCACTTGCAAAGAAGAGCGAAGATTTGGAAAACGCGTGTATTAATAGCAAAAGTAATACCGCCTTTAGAGCTACTGGTGTAAAGTAAGACAAACCAATGCCTACTGTTGCTATACCCATTACATCCATGCTTGAGTAAGCAAAAAGCCTTTTTATCATTTTCTGAGGGACTGTCAAAATTGCAGCAACAAGTACTGTCATTGCTCCAAAAAAGCAAGTAAGATATGCAATATTTACACAGTTTACAACTGTAGGTGCAAAAACCTTATAATAGGCTAACAGTGCAACTGGTAATAATGTTGATGAAAGCATAGCACTTACAGACGGTGGCGCTGTACCATGTGCATCGGGTAACCAAGTGTGTACTGGAAATAGTCCAACTTTCGTACCAAAACCTACTAAGGCTAAAGCTGCAACAATAATTGCAGCTTTCGAATTTACGCTATAACTTAAAGCGTTAACCCAATCTAAGGTATTAAAAATCTTATTAAACAGTATTATTGAGAATAAAGAAATTCCGAGTCCGGAAGAAGCTATTATTATATATCTCCATGCTGCTTCGATACTAGTTTTGTTTTTTTCGAGTACAATTAGTAAAGCGCTAACTATCGTTGTAGCCTCAAGTCCCACCCACACTAAGCCAAGATTTCTACACATTGTCGAAAAGCTCATACTCATTGCAAACAAGTTTATTAAAGCATAATGGTACCTCCTCCTTAGAAATAGCTCATGACCGATTGCTCGTACGTAGTAAATTGAGTACAAAACTGAAAGAAAGTATATGGACTGAATTAATATTAATACTAAGGATGAAAAAACATCAATATAGAACCAACTGCTCTTTAAACCTATGATTTTAACAGATGCAAAAATACAAAGTATTGCTGAGATTAGTGAGACAAATTCTTTTAACTTAGGGATAACTACACAAATCACTGCTGCAACAATTGGTGCAATTAAAGGAATGATTAGTAGGGTGTTGTACAATCCATACCACCTCCTCTTTAACCTACCAATTCTTCAAGTTCTAAAACACCATAATCCTTTTCTGCTGCAAGTATCACTCCAGCTAAGACTAAAGCTAATAAATCAAGGAATACACCAGCTTCGAGTATTAACGGCATATGAGATATTATTATTCCTGCATAGAGGAGTGCATTTTCTTCTATAATATAACCTACCATTTGTGTCAAAGCATTCTTTTTGGCTATTATAACTAAAAAGCCAAGCAAAAATAGTATAAATGGAAGATCCCCGTTTCTGCCTATGAATACTGATAACTCTTTATATATAACATAACCAGCTATTGAAATTATCAAGCCTATAATTACCAGAGCTGGAACTCTTGTTTCTACTTCTCTGTAAATCCATATACCTCTTTTTCTAATGTCTTTTTTTAGCACTTCAGGTATTGCCACACCTCTAATAGCAATTGTTAAAACTGAGAGTATAAGTAAATCCACTCTTTTTTCAGATAGTCCTATCAAAATCATTATTATTGCCAGTAATATTGACTGTAATGCTACTGTGTTAATCATTGGTCTGATGTAACTTTGAGCAAGTATTTCAAAAGCTGTTAAAAGTATTAACACACCTAAAAAATGTACGATGCTAACAATCAATATGCAACACCTCCAAATATGAAAAAGGATATTATAGAGAGTATTGCTAATAGGAAAGAAATAGTTAAGTAGTCAATTAACTTGAAAAGTCTGAGCTTTGCAAAAGTCTCCTCAACAAATACGAAACCTAATATCAGACAAATCATTTTTACAATTAATGTAGCTATTCCAAAGATTATTGATTGCATGCTCGTATTTGTTGCTAAACCCCATGGAAATGCAAAAACGTTTAAAAAGACAGACATCAAAATGAAAGATTTCATATAACTACCCCACTTAGATAGAGCATAAAGTAAGCCGGAATATTCCATTGTTTTTCCTTCATCTATCATACCAAACTCCATTAAACCTTCACTTTCAATTGGTATTTTTCCCGTATCAAACAAGAGTAGCATGAAAAAAGCAGCGATCATTAGAAGGTGTGTCGGTGACAAAATCCACTGAATATTTCTTGCTAAGACATGATTTGTAATAAAAGGATTGTTCGTACCCGTTATTAAAGCAACACCAAAGAAAACCATTATCAAAGTTGGTTCTGCAAAAGAACCAAAAGTTACGGCTCTTGATGCACCAATAGCAGTATAATAATTTACATCAGCAGTTGCTATAATTGAAATAAAACTCGCAAGACCAAATATAAATGCACCTCCAAGAAAGTCCACCATTGGTGCGTAGGGACAAGGATTATAGTAAACTATCGGTAGAACCATGGGTAATATTAGATAGCATGTAAAAGATACTATAGGCGCTAATACGTAAACAACTCCGGCATTTGTTGGAATTACAAGCTCTTTTCTAAAAAACTTTGCCAGATCATAGTAGGGTTGAAATATACTTACACCCTTTCTTGACTCGACTATCGCCTCTACTTTTTTTAATATTCCTGCCATTAGTGGTGAAAGAGTTGCAACTACTAGCACCTGTATGATATTAACTACCTGCAAGTTCAAGGCATCCACCTCCAAAAATAGGCGTCATCAGGCCTTACGGCCGGTTTTGGGTGGACGCCATCACCCAGGTTTGATTTCGAACACAATTTGTATTTAAACCTTACCACCAAGTAGCTGTTAAAAGATAAAAAATTTATTAATCAAATTTCTCCAAATTTCATCAAAATTAATAAAGTAAAAGTAATATACTAACTACCATAGGCATGATTACTACTAAACTAAGGTGACGCTATGGCAATTAAAAAGAAGCTTAGTTTTTCAAAATTGCAGAAAATAAAAAATTACCTATCATCAAGAAAGCAGGATAGATTGAGAGTAGGTGTACTTGTAGATGGGCCAAACATGCTCAGAAAAGAATTCAATATAAATTTACAGGAAATAAGAGAAATCCTCTCAGAATATGGGAACATAAAAGTTGCCAAGGTATTTTTAAACCAATATGCAAGCGAAAAGCTTGTAGAAGCAATAGAAAATCAGGGTTTTGAGCCTATAGTAACATCAGGAGATGTAGATGTTAGAATGGCTGTTGAAGCTATGGAGCTAATATACAACGATGCTATAGATGCAATAGCCTTAGTTACAAGAGATGCTGACTTTAAATCAGTACTCAAAAAAGCTATGGAAGTGGGAAAAGAGACGATAATAATTGGCGCAGAACCGGGATTTTCTGCAGCTTTGAAAAATTCTGCAGATTTAGCAATAGTTCTGAATGAGGATGAAAGTGAGGAGGAAGAAGAAGTAGTTATTGGTAAAACCGAAGAATATATTGAAGATGAACTCTACTAAGGTTTTTGTTTTTGAGTACATATCCTGTTATGAAGATTTACCTCCAGAAATAGCTGTAGAGGGTCTCTCAATGTTTTCAATGCTTATGAGAGATTTCTCTGAATTTGCCAATCCTTTCTCACTTAAAACCTTTAACACTCCTATAGATTACGCAGAAATATCAAGTTATTTCATTCCAAATTGGAAAAAAGAAATTTATTGTGTGGAGAAGGATTTAATAGAGCTTTTCAAATCTGGGTGTGAAAAAAGTGACTACGTTTGTTTTATAGCTCCGGAAGATGAAAAAATACTATACAAACTTACTAAAATAGCGGATAAATACAACAATCTTTGCTCACCTTCAAAAGCAGTAAAAATAGCATCCGATAAATGGAGAACTTACAAAAAATTAAAGAAATATGTTAATTTTCCAAAAACGTCTCTAAAACCTCTAAGTATTAATTCAATAGTAAAACCTCGTTTTTCTTGCGGTGGTGAAGGTATAAAGTTCTATAAAAAAGGAGAAGTGCAAAAAAATGTAATTTATCAGGAATATATTGAAGGACGTAAGCTAAGTGTTTCTTTTATTGCCGGAGATGAGATAAAGATACTTAGCATAAACGAGCAAATAATTGATTCTTTTAAGTATTTTGGAAGTAAAATAGTAACACTTAACAGTAGCTTAGAGAAAGAAATAGAAAACATTGTACATGAGATATCCAATAGGCTGAAACTGTTTGGTTACTGCGGTGTTGATTTAATACATTCCGATGAGTTTTTTGTTGTTGATGTTAATGCAAGACTTACAACATCTTCTATAATGCTGAAAGATGGTGGAAACATCAATATTGGTAAATCTTTGATTGATAACTTTTACAGTAAACTAAATGTTGAAAGAGCTAAAAAAGGAGTTAAAGTGTTTAAAGGAGATGGAGAATTAACTCTTGTTAAATATAAAGATAGCAAAATTTCACTTACGAAATTAGAGAAAACTTGAAATACTCTAATAGAATAATAATTTAATTGGTGATACTATGGTAAAGGCAATTATTCTATGTTGCGATTTGATTAGAGATAAGCAATGTATTGGTTGTGAAAGATGCCTAACTGCTGCAAGAGAGAAGTTAGGCGAATTTGAAAAATTTGACAAAGTCGAAATAGTCGGAATAGTTAGCTGTGGAGGTTGTCCCGGGAACTACATTCCAAGACTGAAACTGTTTAATAAATGGATTGATGGATTCGATGACTACGATGTCGTTTTCATAGGCAATTGTATAAAAGCTGCATCTTCCTTTGCAGGTTGCCCATTAGATCCGGGAGAAGTAGCTAAGAATATAAAGGAAAAGTTTGGAAAAGAAGTTATAATAGGCACTCATCCGTGGTAACCTATGAAGTTGGGAAGTAGAAAAGACAAAATTGCAAAAGCTTGGAAGGAATTCTTGCTCTCAGGTTTTTCAGTAAAACCAATGATTGAAATCGAAGAGTACATAGAAAGCTGTACAAGGAAAATTGTAGATTATATAGATTCTTATTGCAAGGGAGAGAAAAGCAATGTTGACGTATTGGAAGCTGTAGATGATTTAATGAGGTATTTAGCTACAGACGGTAAGCTTAGTCCGGGAGACAGTATAAGACAAATTCTTTATTTAAAAAATATAGCTCTCAAAGTGGATCCAAAAATGAACAAAGAAGAGTTTTTCAGATTTAGTAATGCAGTAGATGATATAGCTTGTTTAGCCTTTGATAAGTATGTAGAAGCTAAGGAACACATATACTTACTTAGAGTTAAGGAAAAAGAGAGAACAATAGACATGCTTAGAAAAGCTATGTCTCATTACGAAGAATACTATGGAAACTTACCAACTGAATAAAATTATTTGTAATATACTACTTTTCTACCAACTCTTTTCTTTTTTAAGAAACCCAACCTAACGAGAGAACTTAAGTAGTGGCTCTCTATTGGTCTGCTTCTACCAGTTATTCTAGAAACGTCTTCAGCTGTCCCCTCTTTTATCTTTAACATAGCCATAGCAGTTATTCTTAAGTTGTCGGGCAATTCTAAAAGTTCAAGTGGGTCTGCAATTTCTCTTTTTATATTATTTTTTCTAAGGCTTTTTTCGAGGTCTTCAAGTTTTTTCTCAATTCTTAAAACAGCATCTCTAATATTCTTCAATATTTCGATTTCATCCTCTACCATCACTTTTATTTCGTATATCGTTACATAAATATTTTATTAGATACAAATTCTAAAATTGAACTACCATAATTCAACCGATAATTTAAAATACTCTAAACACTACGAGCTGAAAGTTTTCATCCGTAGGAGGCGTAAGCCGCAGACTACGGAGGGGTAAAAATGTTAGTTGAAAAAGACAAGTTTGTTGATGCAATAAAAAAAGCTATAGATGAAGCTAAACCAAGAAAATTCGTTGAAACCGTAGAGATGGCTGTAAATCTAAAAAATGTAGATATGAAAAAACCAGAAAACAGAATAGACGCAATAGTCACTTTACCTCATGGAATAGGTAAACCAAGAAAAGTTGCAGTGTTTGCAAGAGGTGATACAGCTTTAAAAGCTAAGGAGGCTGGAGCTTTTGTGATTTCTCCCGAAGACTTAGATGAGATGGCAAAAAATAAAAGAAAAGCAAAAAAAATAGCAAAAGAGTACGACTTCTTTATAGCTGAGGCACCAATGATGCCTGAAATAGGTAAAAAACTTGGACCCATCTTAGGTCCGAGAGGTAAAATGCCAATACCAGTACCTCCAGCTTCAGATCCAACACCACATATAGAAAGACTTAGAAAATCTGTTAAAATAAGGACTAGGGATAGAGTAACTTTCCATGCACCAATAGGTAGTAGGGAAATGGGACCAGAAAAAATAGCGGATAATGCATTGGAGATACTTAAAGTCGTTGAAAATAAATATGAGAATCCACAGCAGAACATAAAATCAATATACGTCAAGACCACAATGGGTCCTGCAATCAGGGTTGTGTGAGGTGAGGTTTAATGGCTGCAATAAGTGGAAATCCAAAGCCTTGGAAAGTACAAGCTGTTGAAGACATCAAAAGACTTTTTACAAATTATCCAGTTTTCGCGATAGTCAGTTTTAGAGGTGTACCCTCAGGCCAAATGCAAAAAATAAGGAGAGATTTTAAAGATATTGCAGTGATTAAAGTTAGTAAAAACACTTTAATAGAAAAAGCTGTAAAAGCTCTTGGAGGCGATTATGAAAAAGTATTAGACTACTTGGGAGATCAGGTAGCAATAGTTGCAACTGAGTTAAATCCATTCAGACTCTATAAGAAACTAGAAGAAACTAAGGTACCATCACCTCTTAAGCCGGGACAAATTTCCCCAGTAGATGTAGTTGTAGAAAAGGGCCCCACATCTTTTCCACCCGGCCCAATAATAGGTGAATTACAAGCTGGAGGAATTCCCGCTGCTATAGAAAAGGGAAAAATAGTGATAAAGGAAACAGTTACAGTAGTTAAAGCGGGAGAAGTAGTTAGGCCAGAAGTAGCAAGAGCCCTCGAACTATTAGAAATAAAACCTATAAAAATTGGACTTGACGTTAGAATGGTTTATGAAAAAGGACTAATATTCACACCAGATACGCTTGCAATAGATGTGGAAAAAGTAGCAGAAGATTTTGCTACAGCGTACAGAAATGCTATAAATCTTGCAGTGAATGCAGCCTATGTAACGCCTGAAACAGCAGAAATTTTAATTGCTAAAGCTGTAATGGATGCAAGAAATCTGGCTATAAATGCAGTAATATTCGAGAAAGACGTAATAGAGGATATAATAGCAAAGGCACACACAGAGATGCTCTCATTAGCATCTTGCTTAAAAGATGATGCCATAGATGACGAATTGAAATCCATGCTTGCAGCAGCACCAGCAGCTACTGTTGGAGCTACAGCTGAAGTAAAGGAAGAGGCTAAGGAAGAAGAGGAGAAGGAAGAAGAAGAGGAAGCAAAAGAAGAAGAAGCTGTAGAAGGGCTTGGTGCTTTGTTTGGTTAATTTTACAGTCATTTAATTAAAAAAATGTTTGAGGAGGTTGAAAGATATGGAGTATGTATATGCTGCACTCTTGTTACATGCTGCTGGTAAAGAAATAAATGAGGAAAATTTGAAAGCTGTACTTGAAGCTGCGGGAATTGAGGTTAATGATGCAAGAGTAAAAGCCTTAGTTTCAGCCTTGGAGGATGTAAACATAGATGAGGCTATATCTAAAGCTGCAATCGTCCCCGCAGCAGCACCAGCAGCTACTGTTGGAGCTACAGCTGAAGTAAAGGAAGAGGCTAAGGAAGAAGAGGAGAAGGAAGAAGAAGAGGAAGCAAAAGAAGAAGAAGCTGTAGAAGGGCTTGGTGCTTTGTTTGGTTAACAAGTAGTGTAAACAACAATATTTTAAACCAAACTTTTTTATTTATTTTATGTATGTTAAAATAGAGAAAAGCGAACTTGAAGGAGTGGCTATTCCACCACCCTCAAAAAGTTACACCCACAGAGCGTTTTTTGCTGGAGCTTTATCAAATAGATCAAAAATTTTGAATCCCCTTTATTCTGGGGATACGATATCCACTTTAAAAGCTTGTGAGTTCATCGGTGCGGAAATTGAAAAAAAAGATGAATTTACAATATTTAGGGGTATTAGTCATATAAATTGCGAAGGTTACATTAACGTAGAAAATTCTGGAACTACTTTAAGAATACTGCTTGGCTTAACAGCTCAATCTGATAAGAAGAGCATAATCGATGGAGATGATTCTCTTAGAAAAAGACCAAATAAAACTCTTGCACTCGCTTTAAAAAAGTTGGGTGCTAAAATTAGAAGTAATAGCGATATGTACACAACACCCATTGAAGTTGAAGGTAAAATAAAGGGTGGATACTTAGAAATAGAGGCTGAGAGTTCTCAATACATAACCTCACTATTGTTTACTCTACCTTTATGTGATAAGAATTCAACTTTAAAAGTTTTGAAAACTAAATCAAAACCCTACATAGACATAACACTTCATGTCTTAGATAAGAGTGGTGTAAAAATTGAAGAAGATGAAAACGTGTTTTATATTTATGGAGGACAAAAGTACAATTTAAGAAAATTTGAGATTCCATCAGATTTTTCTTCTGCAAGTTATCTTATTGCTGCTGGTATTCTTGCCGGAAAAGTTACATTAAAATGTATGTATAATTCTAAGCAAGGAGATAAGGAGATAGTTAGAGTAGTCAAAGATATGGGTGGCAATGTTAAATGGAATAAAGAAAAGGGAATTATAACTGCTGAGAAATCGGAATTAGAAGGTATAGAAATAGATGCAAGCGAAATTCCAGATTTAGTCCCAACCATAGCAGTATTGGGTGCTGTTGCCAAAGGAAAAACCATTGTAAAAAACGCTGAGCATTTAAGATATAAAGAGATTGACAGAATTTCTGGTTGTTGTAAAAATCTTAGATCTCTCGGCATATATGCTGAAGAGAGAAAAGATGGGTTAATTGTTAAAGGCGGTAAAATCTTAGGTGGAACTGTTGATTCTTTTGGAGATCATAGAATGGCCTTAGCTTTTTCACTTTTAGGATTGGTTAGCGAAAAAGGAGTTTTAGTAAAAAACGTTGAGGTAGTTTCAATATCATATCCAAATTACATCACACAACTTAAAAAACTCGGAGCTAAAGTAATAACTGGAGGTGATTAAGTGAATAATAAAAATTTTAATGAAACGACAATTACAAAAGCTATAATAGACGAATTTTTTGAAAAACTTAGAAGCTCTATTGAAAGTGATGTTTGCATTGTTGGAGCTGGACCATCTGGGCTTGTAGCTGCAAGATACATCGCTGAAAGAGGCTTTTCAGTAACTCTTTTTGAAAGAAAATTAAGCATAGGTGGTGGTATTTGGGGCGGAGGAATGATGTTCAACAAAGTTGTAGTTCAAAAAGAAGCTTTAGAAATACTTGAAGATGCAGGAGTTGAATACAAAGAATACAACGAAAATTTGTTTGTGTGCGATTCAATAGAGTTATCTTCTGCATTGACTTATAGGGCTGTAAAGGCTGGTGTAAAATTTTTTAACCTTGTAAACGTTGAAGATGTTATAATAAAGCAAAAAAGAGTTTGTGGATTAGTTATAAATTGGTATCCTGTTGAAATGTGCTCCTTAAGTGTTGATCCTCTTGCAATATCTTGCAAGGCAGTAATCGATGCGACAGGGCACGATGCATCTGTATGTAGCATTATAGCTAATAAAACAGGGAAGTTGAAAATTGCAGGTGAAAAAAATATGTGGGCTGAAAAGGCTGAGGAAGCAGTAGTTAAATACACATCAGAAGTTTATCCCGGCTTGTTTGTTACAGGTATGAGTGTCGCTGCTGTTTTCGGTTTACCAAGAATGGGGCCAATTTTTGGAGGTATGCTACTTAGCGGTAGGAGAGTAGCTGATTTAGTTTGTGAAGCTATTCAATAATTTATTTTTTATACTTACTTGTCGTTTGTTATCTTAATCTCCTCAAATAATTGCTACATCAATAAGAATATTTTACTAAAATTTTTTTCTTTAGAAATATCTTTAAATAAAGATGTTTAATTGATGACAATGAAAGTTTGGATAACAACTGTTGGTAAGAGTCCTTTTGCAGTCGTGAATCCAATTTGGATGGTTTGCAGAAAAGGAAAATTCATCCCCAATAGAGTTTATTTAGTTTGGAACGAAGAAGTCGAAGAGGTTAAAAAAACTGTAGAACGTATGCTTGGAATAATTCTCCAAAATTACGGCGTTCCCGAACTGAAGATAATAGCAGATGAGAGTGTAAAGGTTCGTGAAGACGACTTCAACAAATTTAAGAGCGTTATATCTGAAATATGCAACAAAGAGTTAAACGAGGGGAACGAAGTTGTGATAGATATGACGCCGGGAAGAAAGTTCATGTCCGCTTTGGCGATGGTCTTAGGACTTCTCAAGAAAATCAGCGTATATTACCTTCACCTAACAGATTTAAGCTATCAGAACAAGTCTTTGGTTTTGATACCGTTTTCGATCCAAAAGCTTTATGATATGAAGGAGGAGCTGTATGAAGGTCGAAAGATGTGAGCTGATGGTTTTACTGAACAACCTCTACGAGAAGAATCCCGATTTTGAGATAAAGACCAAATTGAAGATAGACGAAAAAGATTCATCCTTAGCTTCTGTCGATTTAAAGGATGACCGCGCCAAAGTTACGGTTATGGACGAGAATAAATACAGCGAACTGACTTTCGAGCACGAAGAAGTGTTACCCGATTACTCGAATTACGTCACATCTTTGGTTTCTGCCGGAGTTCTTAAGCTTGAAGAATGGGATAAGCAGTATAATAAAATCGCAAACGAATTCAAGAAAAGCATATACGAGAGGCAGAGGCCA